>CAYQRG010000013.1:14367-18305 GCA_964419645.1 uncultured Eubacterium sp. | reverse complement strand
CGAAGATTGCTGCTGCTTCATCAGAATACATATAAGCAATCCATTCTTTTGCCATATCCTGGTTCTGTGCTTCTGAAGGAATCCACATCTGCTCAAAGAATGTAAAGGAAACACTGTTTCCGCCTTCATTTACAGCCGGAACTGCCATGAAGCCCCATTCAAATCCGTCAGCTCTTCCAGCATCTGCCATTTCTCCCGGAAGCCATGTTCCGTTCGGGCAGAAGATTGCTTTGTTGTCAAGAATTAACTGCTGGTTCTTTGTGAAACCGTCGCCGTTTGCATTTGCAACAGTTGAGCTTTCTGTATAGGAAGCAAGTTTACCAACCAATTCGAATACGCTGGTTGCTTCATCGCTTTCCCAGATACCATCTTCATAAGTCATACATTTGTTGTAGAAATCGGATCCGCCTGAGGAAGATAATAATGCGAATGTAAATGCATCAAAATATCCTGTTGTCGGATATGTAAATAAAGCAATTCCTTCTTCTTTTGCCTTATCACCTAACTCCCACATCTCATCCCATGTTGTAGGAACGTCCCAGCCTTTTTCTGCGAACAGACCTGCATTGTAGAAAAGTCCACATGGGCTGTAGAACATAGGAGCATAATAAGTTACACCATCATTGTAAGGATTGGTTCCAAGTGTATCAAGGAATCCAGGAATAATTTTATCCTTAACAGTTACATCCTCACCAGGTACTGTCATATCCAGTACATCTGTCAAAGGAAGAAGTAAGTTTTCTCTTGTCAGAGTCTCTGTCAAAGCTGCTTCACGGCCTGTTGCAAGATGTACAACGTCCGGAGCATCTCCAGCCTGGATCTGAGGTCCGATAATATCCTCTAACTGGCTGCTTGCTGTCATCTCTACAGTTACACCAGGATGAGAAGCTTCAAATGCATCTGCTACCTCAGCCCACATTTCTTCGCCGTAACCACCTGCGAATGCTGCTACTTTCAATGTCTGCTCTTCTACTTCTGCATCTGCCGCATCATCTGCATCATCTGCATCATCTGCTGCACTTGTATCTGCTACATCATTTGTAGCATCATCTGCAGGTGCATCGTCTGATCCGCCGCCACATCCTGCAAATAAAGTTGCAGTCATAGTACCAGCCAATAAAAGAGCCATTAATTTTCTTTTCATTCTTGTTTCCTCCCAAAATAATTGTTGAGTTATAAACTGGAAATGTAAATTCATCTGGCCAGATGATATGTGATACACACATAATAATTTTATTTCCATATTGTTTATGGAATCCATTATAGCATAATCAATTTTTATATTCAATAAAAAAAAGTAAATTCAACCTTTACAATCGTCAAATTTACCTTTTTTTCAAAGCTTCTCACAAAGATTTTGTGCATTTTACTGGATTTTTGTCATATCATCCCTTTATTCCATTGAAAAGTCTGCTGTATTTTAGTATTTTTTCATTGCCTTGATCAATGCCATCAGTTTCGTAGCATAGTTGGGGTCCGTTGCCCAGTTCCCACCGCCAAGGCTCTGTACATATTTCGCTGTCCCTCTCCGGTAAGAAAGATATGAAAATCTCGGATCGACACATTTCTGATTCAGATCATCTTTGGAAGCATATCCCTTCAAATGCTGCACCTGCGCCCGGATTCCTGTTCTTACGTTTTTAAACGTTGCTCCTGCAGCGCCGTCGTCTGTAGCTCCCAGTCCGGAGAAATTGCACTGTTGTGGACTTACCTGTCCGCCAAATTGCAGATATCCTGTCTCCAGGCAAACCTGTGCAAAAATAACTTCTGCTTTCACGCCTTCTTTTTTACTTTCATCAATTACAATCTTACAGAATTTTTCAATTGTTTTTGCGCCTTTATCCTTATAAATGCTGGAAGGATATTTTTTACCGGAAGCTTTATAAAGGGCTGCCATTTGCTCGGCTGTTACTGTCGTTTTGCCCATGATCTCATAAGCAGTAGATGCGCCTTTAGCTTCAGACAAACTGCCTTTTCCTGTAGAGATCGCGCCGATCTCATCTGCATAGGCCTGCACTTTATAGTAATATGTCTTGCCGGAAGTTGCTGTAAGGTCTGTATATGTAACTGTTGATTTTCCTTCTACTGTGGCTATATTTTTATATTTGCCGTTTTTAGAAGTGGCGCGATATATTTTGTATTGGGTGGCTCCTGCCACTTTACTCCACTTAATCTTAAGTCCCAGCTCCGCATCCTCTTTTACAGATGATATCTTTACCTGCTTTAAGGCCCGAAAAGATGCCGGTTCCGAATATCCACTGGAAATCTTCGTTCCGTTAAGGTTTCCGATTACCATAATTTTATAAAAATACTGCTTACCGCTTTTTACAGTGTGATCCGTATATTTATAAGCGCTCTTTTTTAATGTAGCCATTTTTTTATAACCGCCACTTCTTTGTGTGCTGCGGTATATTTCATAATTTACAGCTCCACTCACTTTTTCCCAGGCAATCTGCATCTTTTCAGAAGAAAGAGAGGTAATGGCAGTAATTACTGTTTTGTCCACTGTCCTTCCCTGCATAGGAGAGGAATAGGTACCCACATCATTTGCGCCTTTGCCCACTGCGCGCACCTTATAATAATAAGTTCTGCCCGGTATGATATCAGAATCTGTATAACTGCAGTTTTTTTGTCCGTCTACTCTGTCAATTTCCGTATATCCGCTGGCCTTATTGTCTGACCGAAAGATCTGATAGCCGTTGCTCCCGGCTGCTGCCTTCCAGTATAAATTCACTTTAGTAGAAGATTTTACTGTAATGCGTTCCAAAGAAACTGCTGCCGGCGCTTTTACCATCAATGTCTGCTGTGCTGCTGTCATCTGAGTTCCGTCGATACTGCTGATAGGCACAATTTTGTAATAATAGTTCACTGCTGCGGCAATTCCGGAATCCTGATAAGCCGTTGCAGATACTTCTTTCACTTTCTGAAAAGAACCGTTTGCACTATTTTTACGGTAAATGATATATTTGTCTGCCTGGTCTATGCTATTCCATTTTATATCAATCCGATTACTGGATACCGCCTCTGCCGCTGCATTGATACTGCTGTTTCCTGCGGCAGATGCACTCCCTGGTATCATAAGCAACAACAATACCATTCCTGATAACCAGAGGGTACTCTTCCATGTTTTTTTCATCGTAATTCTCCTGTCTTATAATTTGTTACTGTTGGCTTGCCGATTGCGGGCTCTGACTAGACACTGCTTCTTTCACGCCAGAGGCAGCAGCAGAATACGGTCCGTATATCGTCTGGTTATTATAACTGTTAATCAAAACTACTTTGTAATAATAAGCCGTATGATCCACTGCCGTTTCATCTATATATGTAGTCACGGCAGGATTTGTGACCGTATGCAGCAACGTATAAGTTCCGTTCTGCTCTGTACTCCGGTAAATCTGATATCCGGTAACATTTGGCACTGCATTCCAGGTAATCGCCAGTTTCCCCTGTGGATTCATCGCTGCAGATGTAATGCTGGTAACGGAAATTGGAGATCCGCCCAAAGCTGCGCCCTTACCGGTTGCCTTTGTGGAATTATACCCATTTATATGTGCATCTATTTTGTAGTAATACTGCTGTGTCATCATCAAATTGCCGTCAATATACCGGGTATCCGAAGCACCTGCAGAAGCAATCTTCTTATAAGTTCCGGCTGCCGAATTGGAACGGTAGATGTCATAACTGGTTGCCCCTCCTACCGGATTCCAGGATACCTCCAGAGAGATTCCTGTCACACCTTTTACAGATACAATTTGAGGCGAGGTTCCTGTCCATGCATCACAAACTTCAGAATAGGAACCATATCCCACTTTACCGTTTACCTTTTTTCTGGTTCTGACTTGATAGTAATATCTTGTACCCGGTGTTAAATTCGTCACTTTATAAGAAGTCGTCTTTGCACCGGAAACTTTTTTCAGCTTTTTGAAAGGACCGTCTTT
>CAYQRG010000013.1:0-14357 GCA_964419645.1 uncultured Eubacterium sp. | reverse complement strand
CTCTGGTAAATGATATATCCGTCTACACCTGCAACTTTTTTCCAACTGATTGTCTGATCCGTAAATGTGGAACTTTCAATCTTCTGAATTTTCGTTTTCTTAATCGTCTTACCGGAGGCTGCAGAACCATATCCGCTTACACCTTTTGTCGCGCCATTGTAGTTAAATGACTGTACTTTGTAATAGTAAGTTGTATTCCCCTTTACAGTTGCATCATCATAATAACTTACCGAGCCGCCCTGTACAGTTGCAATTTTGGTATATTTTCCTTTTGCAGATGTAGCCCGTTTGATCTGATATCCTGCTGTTTTCGGCTCTGCTTTCCAGGAGATCCGAAGTGTTTTAGTTGCCTGAGATTTTACCGAAACACTTGTTGGCACTTTTGCCGTTCTGGCAGAATATACATCACTGTAATCACTGTATACCGTAGTCTTATCAATCTGTCCCACAGAACGGATTTTATAATGGTATTTCTTTCCTGCTTTGATCCTCGTATCGGTATAAGTCAAACGATTCACGCCTGCAAGTGTTGCAATCCGACTGTAAGTTCCGTTTTTCTTTGTAGCACGATAAATTTCATAATTAGCTGCATTGTTCACCGTTTCCCAACTGATGACCAGCGCCTTGCTGTTTTTTGATTTTATGGAAGAAATCACCGGCCTTGTAATTGTCGTACCGGAAGCAACAGCGCTATATTTTCCATATGTAGTATTGGAACCGGAAGTCGTATAAGTACGAATTTTGTAATAATATGTAACTCCAGGTTTTAGTCCGGTATCTGTCCAGGTCGTCTGTGTAGCCGGTGTAACCTTCGCCACTTCTGTATATTTTCCACCGCTGGAAGTACTTCGGGCAATGGAATATCCAGTTACGCCATTTACTTTGGACCAGCACAATTCCAAACTGGTACTGCTGGCAGGTTCAATACTGGAAAATCCCAAACCTTTTTTCAAGCCATAATATTCTGCAATACCTGTTGCATCGGCAACCCCCAGCTTTTTCAACTGCTCGTCTGTGCTCAGATAGTTTTTAGCATCTCCTGCATTGGTAATAAAAGCATGTTCTACAATCAGAGCAGGAATTCCATTCTCCTTACACCGTTTGATGACGCCATAATAATCTGCCAGACTGCCATCTGCATATTTCGTACCGTTTTCGGAATTTCGGATCAGAATTCCTTTATCGGCAAGACCAAGGGCCGTTAGTTTTGATTCAATAACCTGTGCCAATTCTTTTCCTGTCTTTCCGCAGCCGGAATTGTAATTAGCATTCGGATAATATACACTCGCTCCATGCACATTTGAGTCGGTGTTTGCATTATTGTGAAGGCTGACAAACAAATCTGCTTTTTGGTTAATTGCTACCTGCGCACGGCTGGCCAATGTCAAATATGTGTCTGTGGTTCTTGTCATATACACTTTTACACCGGCATATTCTTCCAGTTCTGCTTTACAGTATTGGGCAATTTTCAGATTAACCGTCTTCTCAACAACACCATTTCCGCTTGTTCCCGGATCAGAACCACCGTGTCCTGCATCCAGTACAACGACAAGACTGCTCATACCGGTTGCATCCACATCTTTTGCTGCTCCTTTTCGTATCAGATTCATTCCATCTGATACATCCGTCTGGCATCCTGCCTCTTCCATTGCCTGTTCCATAGCCTCTTCCAAAGTTTCTCCGGAAAGAGGATTTCCTTCTTCATCCAAAGAAACAATACTCATCTCTGTATCTGCTACCAGCGCCTCTACCTCTTCATCAGATAAAAATACATCATCCGGCTCGCTTTCCACAATCTGATCCACACCAAAGGCCGCATCTATTCCCATTTCTGCAAAGGAAGTCTTATTGCTGATTCCTTCTGTTATATATGTAATACTTTCCAGATGATAATTGCCTTTTAAATCAGGATCAGAAAAATCCATTTGAAACAGAACAAAATCTTCTAAAATCTCCAACGCTTCCATCTCATAAATCTGACCGGTTTCCTGATTCTTGTATGTCAAAGTCACAGTCTCAAGCTTCGTCTCTTTATCACCGATTCCAACCATAACCGTCTGGGTTCCCGGCGTATGCACCACCGGTTCTTCCACAACCAGATAGTTCACAAGCGGTTCCTGCATTTCTTCGCTTTCTGATGCAGTTTCCAAATCCTCTATTCCTTCTGGCTGTTCTTGTATAGATGCTGCAAAAACACTTCCAGAACTTGTAACCAAAACAAGCAGACACACAAGTACCATTGCAGTTATTCTTTTTATTTCTCTCATTTTATATCCCTTCTATCTGTCTTATCAATTATTTGCGAATTACAGTTCCCGTCATACCTGCCAATGCCTCTTTTGACTTATCCAGTCTGGTAATCAGCACCGTCTTCACAGCAGAATCTCCGATAAAATCAACGGCCGCCTGAATCTTCGGAAGAATGGTTCCTTCTTCAAACTGTCCTTCTTCTATGTAAGCACGAGCCATGGATACTGTCATCGTATCCAGAGGCTTTTCTTCAGCCGTATTATAATTTAAACATACTTTATCTTCACCTGTTAAAATCACAAACATATCGGCGTCCAGAAGTTCTGCCATTTTCCCTGCTGCAAGATCCTTTTCAATTACGGCACTGGCTCCCTTTAATTTATTCGCCTGAACCAGTACTGGAATTCCGCCTCCACCGCAGGCAATCACTACCTGATCTGCATCAATTAACGCCTTTATAGCATCTATTTCCACAATATCCATTGGTTTTGGCGCAGCTACAATCCTTCGGTAACCACCCTCTGTTTCTATGACGTGGTTGCCTTTCTTTTCTTCTGTTTCTGCCTCTTCCTTCGTCAGAATACGCCCGATTACTTTCCTGGGATGATAAAAAGCCTCATCATAGGGATCGACGCATACCTGTGTCAATATCGTAGATACTGTCTTGTATATTCCCCGGCTCAATAATTCTGTACGAATCTCATTTTGCAGATCATAGCCGATATAACCCTGACTCATTGCAGAACATACGGACATAGGTGTTGCAGTATATTCCGGATGCTGCTTACAAAATTCTGACATTGCTGTATGGATCATTCCTACCTGCGGTCCGTTACTGTGGGAAATCACTACTTGATAATCTGCCTCGATCAGATCTGCCACTGCTTTTGCGGTCTTTTTTGCTGCTGTTTTCTGATCCGGCAGTGTTGTTCCTAAAGCCTCATGGCCCAATGCAATCACAATTTTCTTTTTCCTCATGGATATATTTCCTCCTCATATCCCGTTTGCAGATCCTACCCGATGATCATTTATTGTAACATAATCTCTGTTGTTCTACAATACTGCTCTTCTACCCTTCCATAGTAAAATCATGCCAAACAGCATAACCATAATCCAAAAACCTGCTTTTTGTCCGGCTGTATCATCTGTATTTGCGCTCTTTGTGGGCGATGAAGGGGATGCCTGGGTAACGGAATCTCCATTTGCTTCTACTCCTGTTGGTTTGTCTCCCGACGTGGAAGAAGCTTTTACGACTTCCACTTTACAAACGGCATATATACTTGTATCAGATTTTAAATATGCTTTTACATCAGATTCACCGGTCTTTACCGCATTGACCACTCCTGACGCATCTACTGTTACTGCCTTACCCGAAGCCTCCCATACAATCTCTTCCGAAGCAATCGATTTCGGCGTCAGTTCTACCGAAAGAGCTGCGCTCTCTCCCACCTGCATTTTAAGAGAAGTATCACTTAATGTAAGCTTCTTTGTAATATCTGCTACTGTTACAATACATTTTACAGACAGTCCGCTTCCGTCTGTAGTCGTTCCTGTGATAACAGCCTGACCATACCCAACAGCCAAAAGCTTTCCTTCTGAATCCACCGTAACAACGGCAGGATCAGAGGTCTCCCACTGCAATTTTTTGTCTGCTGATGAGGGAAATACGGTAACGGACATCTCATAGGTATCGTTCTTGCAAAGTTCCAACAGATAATTTCCTTCTAAATCCTGCTCGACCTCCGATAAATACAGCCGTTTTGCAAGCGTCGTCTCACCTGCTTTGGTAAACGCCTTAATTCTTGCTGTAACACCATTTGACGCCATATCTTCCCAGTTTCCATTTATCTGCCGAAAACTTTCTCCTTCTTTTACCTGATTGGTAAAAGAAATCCAATCGCCATTCTGATACGTCTTATCCACAAAAAAGTCAATCTCTTCGCCGCTCTCTTTTTCCAGCGTAATCACAATAGAAAATACATCTCCTCCTTCCAGAGAAACTGGCTCTGTCAAAGGAATCGTATAATATCCCACATAACTAGTGCTTCCTGTAGTGGGAACGAAAAGTGCCGGCGTCCCGGACGTGGGATCAGATGCCTCCACCGGATTTTTGTAAATCTGAATGGAATAAGAAACTGCCGTATCAAACAACGCAAAAGATACTGCCTTTAATGTCTCTTTATGAGAATGATCCTCACTTTGTACCGAAAATACATTTGCAATGGAACCGCCGCTTGGGATTTTCGTCAACGGACTGTCCGAATTCGTAGCATTGTACGCCCCGGCAGAACCGTCATACTGATAGTTGTAATCATAATTATCCGCCAATTCAAAATCAAAGATATAAGCTCTTGCACGGTTGGCGTTGGTATTTGCCACATTTACCGCACTGTCCTCATAAGAAAGATAAAAATATCCGTCATCTCCCCACTTCTCTCCATAGCTGTTTTTTATAATCCATGCACCGTCTTCCTGGGGCTGGCAGTCTGCGGCGAAATTCTCTTTTGCATAGCTGTCATCCCAACCAACAATCGTCACGGAATGATTATTGGCCTGGTTTGGATCAAGAGGGAAATAATACGCACTGTTTTTCTCGTTGTAATATCGATTGTTCCAGTAAAAGTTAATGGCAGCTCCCCCATACTGCTGAATCATCTGCTTTGTCACATTGACTGCATCTACATCTTTAAAATTAATCCAGTATGCATTCTGCAAATGGGCTGCATCTGCATAAGCCACAGAATCATGGTATTTGGTATTTACGGTCAGTCCTTGAAAAGGTACTGCTGATTCATTTGCCGCTCCTATCCAGTTTGCCAGTGCAAATGTAGAAAAAATCGTATTAGAACCTACTGTGATAAAATCCTGTTTAGAAATATTCTGGTTGCCGTCTCCTTGCGTATTCCCCAGAGGATCTGCTTTGGAATGATAAAAAAAGTAAGCCAGATGTGCCTCAGAAAGATCCAGCTTAGCAGGGTCTGCCAGTCCTTTTTGGACCATAGACATCTCTCCTGCTCCAAGGGAAGAAAACGCCCAGCAGGTATTGGAACCTTGGGTTCTCACAGGCGTCACCTTTTTTTCCTTCCTGGGATCATATACAGCCGGAACTGCTTTTTCATGATAGCCTGCCAGTGCAGCATCTTTTTGTAAAAGGCGGTATAACTCTCTCTTTGCTCCGCTGTCACTGACTGTCTCTGTTTTATCGTCTGTCAATGCCTCAATCTCTTCCGCTATTTCCGGTATGTCAAATTCTTCCTGTTTTACATATGTAATCTCTTTTGCCGATGTCTGCTTTGAAAAAACCAGACAAATGCAAACGGTCAAAATCCCAAAATATTTCTTCATGCTTTCACCGCCTTATCTTTTATGATTATAACGCATAAAAAGGAAAAAAGAAAGAAACGAATAGGAAGAACCTGATACCATTGATTCCAAAAAATACCGATATCTGCATTCTTCCTGTTCGTCTTTTACTAATTCTTACTTCCCAAAACAATGTCTATGGTCTGTTCTATATATGTTCCGTTTTGTGCCCGTTGAATCGTAACCTCCACTGTAGTTCCGGCGGAAAGATATTTCATCAGTTCTTGCATTTCTGTCATAGATTTGATATTCCTGCCGTCAAACCGGGTGATGATATCCCCCTGCATCAATCCTGCATTGGCTGCACCGCTGCCCTCTACGACCTGGGCTACATATACACCCTGGGGCATCTGGTACATATCGGATACGCTCTGGGTAACATCTACTCCGGAAATACCAAGATAGGCTGTGTCAGATCCTGTTACAACTTCTCTGGTAATTAACTGCCGGATAATTGGAATAGCCGTTTCCGTAGGGATTGCATATCCCATTCCCTCTACGCTGGTTTCCGAATATTTGACGGAAGTAATTCCGATCACTTCACCTTTTATACTCAAAAGGGCTCCGCCGCTGTTTCCCGGATTGATTGCTGCAGAAGTCTGCAGCAGTTCATTGGTAATCGTGCTGCCATCTGATTCATTTGTTACAGTTACTTCCCGATCTAAAGCACTGATCACGCCTGTGGTTACAGACTGTCCATAGCCCAAGGCATTGCCGATTGCAATGGCGGTCTGTCCAATCTTCAGGGAAGAAGAATCCCCAAAAGCAGCTACCCGGATGTTCTGTTTCGTCTCCTCTTCAATGTCTTTTAACGCCACACTGACAACAGCAAGATCTGTGCTGGCATCTGTTCCTTTCACCTTTGCATTCACCGTCGCATTATCTGCAAACAGTACCGTCAGCGTTTCTGCCCCCGCTACCACATGATTGTTGGTGGCAATATAGAGATTCTCATCATCCTGACTGATAATAATGCCGGAACCGCAGCCTTCCTGTTCGTATTCTTCCATTTCTCCGAAAAAGAAACTGGGCACCTGGGTTCTGGCAATTGTGGTAATGGATACAATCGAAGGCATTGCCTGGCTGACAATATCCGATACGTCTGTAACGGCTCCCTCTTTTGCCTGTGCCTTATTATGATTCTGTGAAGAATCAGAAAGTTGGTCCACAGTTTCTGTTCCTTCTACAATATTAAAATCTCCTCCGGATAATCCTTGTATCTCCTTCTCCGGTGAATCCTGCCTGCCGGTAACTTTTCCAAAAAACCGTGTTGTCCCTGCAAAGGCTGTCCCTGCCACGATACCAAAGGTCAATGCCAGTGCAGCAAATTTTACAATTTTCCTTCCAAAGCCACTTTTTTCCCTCTTGGGCTTTTCCGGTTCTTCATAAGGACGGTACCAGCCGTTTGTCTCGTCTCCGTCGCCGTATGTATTCTGTGTATCGGCCTGTTCGCCTCCTCCATAGGAATATTCTTCTACAACACTTTGCTGTTCTTGGCTGTCATATGTCGATGCAGTCTCCCTGCCGTATCCTTCCCGGACATTAAATGCAGGTGCATCATCATATCCTTCCTGGTTATCAAACGCTGACGGATCATGATGTTCTCCCTGATAATCAAATCCTTCCATAATCCCAGACTCCTTTCAAAGTAATGCCTTCTATTTTCTCTCAAATATCTCTAACGTTATGCAAGTGAGTTTACCGTGAATTTGTGTTGCTTTTGTGAAAATATAATGCAAAAAAGGTGAAAAATGATTTTTCGTCATTTTTCACCTAAAAAATTTCCTGCTATTTCCTACTCTTCACCCTCATCTTCCGGCAGGGCATATCCGGTATCTGTCGTGCTGGTATTGTCATCTCCGGTCAAAGGATTGTCAAACCTTGTGGTCATATCCGGAGTGCAGCCTGTGTAATTCCGGATGTAACCGCTGATTTCGCTTACTGCACTTGAAACGTTATTCTTTTCATCAAAAAGGTACTCGTGGAGTTCTTTTACATTTGTCTCTAAATCCGTTGGAACAACAAGACTTCCCTTGGAACCGTAATTACCGGTACACAATTCAAAAGGCCAGCCATGGCTGTCTTCCAGCTCATAATCCATAACGCTGCTTGCCAGCTCTAACAATCCGCTGCTGGTGTAACTGGTGGAAATCTCATCGATCATGCTGTTGATCATGCTTCCCACTGTGGTAATACTGGAGCCTTTTGCTTTATTGATCATCTGTGTCAGCACATATCTCTGACGCTCTGTACGTTTAAAGTCATCTCCTGCCGTATAACGGATTCGGCAGTACGCCAAAGCCTGTACGCCGTCTACCGTATAGGTTCCGCCGTTGCTCAGTTTACTGGAGGAATGATCCGTCACCTGATTGATCTCGTCAATGTAGTTATCATTCATAATCTGAACTTCCTGATCGGTCAGTGTCAGTTCAATTCCGTCTAGCAAATCAATCGCATCTACCAGAGCGCCAAAATCAACTGCAACATAATTCACAATGTCCAGATTCAGGTTCTTATTCAGAGCTGCAATGGCTCCTTTGGGACCGCCATAAGAATATGCGGAATTGATTTTATTATAAGTATCCTCTTTTACATTTAAGAAGGTATCACGGTATACCGATACCAGTTTCACTTTCTTGGTGTCATTATTGATGCTGGCAATCATGATACAGTCACTGTTTCCGCCGTCATATCTTCCGGTATCCCGGTTGTCCAGTCCAAATAATGCGATATTTGTATACCCCTGCAAAACTTCTGCCGTTTCGGAATCCAGCTCAATGTTAACTTCTCCCCTTGTAATTTCCCCTGTGTTGTCCACTTTGTTTAACTTGGAATAAACAAACAAACCCACCAGTAACGCAGCCAGAACAATAATCTCAACTGCAAATAATATGATCTTGCTTTTCTTTTTTTTCTTCTTTCTGCTCATCTTATCTCCGTTCTTCCAGGTAACCCTTCTCCTGAATTGTATTATTTTGGAAAACAATTAAAGATAATATATAACTTTTTTCCTTTTCTGTCAACGCCCCCAAATTAGAAAAAAATTGTATATATTTCACAAAAATTCTTAAGTTTTCCATAATTTTCGACGCCTGCATATGGCACGCAGCAACACCAGGCGCCTGCAAATCATCTGAAAAACTGTTCCATGAGAAAAATCGGAAACGTTACTGTCATGTCTGCGGTATAACAGTAGTTTTTCCGGTATAAATAGGCTGTTTTTGCCCAGCATATCACTGATCATTCCGATCCATTGATCGTGCATTTCAATTTCTTCCGGAATCGGAAGTATATAAGGAAGCAGATTTCTCTCAAATGCCATACAGCATCCCATATACCGGTTTTTCAGCAAATTGTTCAAAAATCCAGGTTTTGAACCGCGGTATGCAAAAAAAGAAGGCATTATAGTTTCGGAAAGATCCTGATTCATCACCCGGGCATCATGACAGACCACTCTGCATCCCTCTTTGCCCAGATAGTGCATAACCGTTTCCACTTTGTTCTCCTGCCAGACATCGTCCTGATCTGCCAGAAAAATGTACCTTCCCCGGCAATGCAAAAGCGCCTCATTGATGTTTGCCTTAATCCCTTTACCGGGACCATCTATTACTGTTACAGGGATTTCTCCTTTTTTGCCGCATGGCATGGAGGTATCCTTCAGGGTTTCCCCTAACTCATATTCTTTTAAAATTTCCTTTGTCCTATCTGTGGAACCGTCATCCGATACAACGATCTCATCCTCTTTTGAAAGATTTTTTAAAATAGAATCTATCTGCTCTTTGATATATTTTTCTCCGTTATAAGTTGCAACTGCCACGGATATTCTTATTTTTTTCATGGCTTTTCTCCCAGAAACGTCTTTTCATAAGCTCCTGCTATTTTCTTTTGACTGTAATCCGTAAGTATCCGTTGTTTCGCCTTTTCGCCCAAAGTCTGACGCTCTGTAGAATCCAACTTTGAAACTCTCTCAATCAATGCTGCCAGATTTCCCGGTTCTTTTGTCCAGTAAAGAGCTGCCTCTTCTCCTACCTCTCTGTTAAATCCCACATCAAAAAGCAAATTCACCTCTGTGCTTCCCAACGCTTCTAACAGGGAGGGATTGGTTCCTCCCACTTCATGCCCATGCAGATAACCAACGGCATTTTCCCGTATTTTCTTTAACAGCTCCTCTTCATATACAGTTTGGCAGAAAACAATTCTTTTATCCCTCTCAAAGCCTGTTGCCACTTTTAACCTCTGATAAAATGCATTTTCCTCCACATTGCTGATAACGGCCAGTTTCTTATCCGTCTTGCTTTTCATAAATTCCCGGAGCATGGTCTCGTAATTATTTTCCGGAACAAATCTGCCTACAATCAGATAATAGGAAAAAGGTTCCAAATCCCATTTCCGGTACCATTCCAGAAGTTTTGCATCCTTATCCGAAAGTTTGCTTTTTGCCACATCTGCGCCGTAGGCGATAAACGTCGTCTTGGGCTTAAATGAGGCATACGTTTCTTTAATATACTGTTCCATGTTTTTGGAATCACAGATCATTAAGTCCGCATGTTTGACCATTAACTTTTCCGAAAATTTCCAATACTTTCGGATTGCTTTGTTCCATTTTGCCCTCATCCATTCATGTCCATCCGGATTCACGAAAAGCCTGCCGCCTCTTTTGTGCAGTCTGCGTTTTAAAAACCTGGTAAACGGGCCGATTCTGCAGGCTAATACATACACCACAGGCTGTTTCGACGGATGTCTTTTTAAATATTTTAAACAGTAAAGAAATGCCGCAAGATCATACCAGACGGCCTTCGCCGGACCAATCTTCGGCACTTTGATCTGAAAACAATGGCTCTTCTGATATTCAAATTCGCCGGTTTCATCTGCCATACACGCCACATGATACCGGATATTTTCACACTCCTTATGTCTCGTGAGCTGTTCCACAAATGTCTCAAATCCACCGTATCTCGCCGGAATCCCTTTACTTCCAATAATAAATATGTCCTGCATCTGTCTCCTCTATTCTTTCATCGTATACGTATGACGTGCCTTTGTGCTTAAATTCGGATTATAACAGGGATCTGGAATAGCCAGTTTCTGCTCCCACCTGCCGGTAAACAATTTCTTCTGGCGCTCCCCTGACAATCCTGTTTTTTCTTTTTCAGCCTTCTTTTCATTCCACAATGCAGTGATTTCCGGCGTTACTACCGTATCATATCCCAATTCTGCCAGACGGAAACAAAAATCCGCATCTCTGTAAATACCTGTCATCGTCTCTTCTAACCCTTCTGCCTGTACAAAAGCAGTGCGTTTTAGCATCACGCATCCTAAGGAAATAGCGCTAACATTCTGAGGGATGACCGCATGCAGGAAATATCCTTTGTATTCTCTGTAAATTCCCTCATTTGCAAATACCAAATCTCCCGTTTCGTTATAAATGATTCCGCAGGAAGACACCCGCTTCTTTGCCGTAAGGAGTTTTGCACCCACGATTCCAACACGCTTTTGCTGGCAGGTTCCAAGAAATGTCTCGATCAGATTTTCCGGCCTTACTCTGACATCTCCTCTGATATATAATATATAATCACCGATACATTCTTTTTCTATCCCATTGTGAAAAGCATTCGCAAAAAGATAGTGAATCTTCAAACCATATCCTCTATCTGTCCATTTTTGCTTTTGATAATAATCGCGGATTAGGGCCAGTTGTTCTTTGTCCTCTGCCACAACGGTAAGCTCATACACTCCCTTTAATTCATAAACCACATGATAAACACCCAGATTAGCCGTTACTTCCGCTCTTCCGGGCTCATTGTTTCTTTTCAAATGAGCTTCAATGGCAAGACATCCGTTGTCAAAGGCATAAGCTTTGTTTTCGCTGTTTCCTGCCGTGGAGCCTTCGTGGATTCTCCAGTGATAGAGAATTTTGGGCACATGGCGGACAATGGCTCCTGCGTCTACGCAGCGCAGCACAAAATCATAATCCTGCGCGCCGTCGTACTCTTTATTCAATCCGCCTGCCTTTTCTAATAATTTAGCAGAAACCATAAGAAGGTGGCAGAAATAATTGTTCCGCCGCAGAAATTCCCGGTTGTAATCCGGTTTAAAATGCGGTCTGCTGTGTACTGTCCCGTCTCCGTTTATTTTATCCTCATCAGAATAAATCAACGCCAGAGCTCTCTCTTCTTCTGAATATGCCCTGTTCAAACAGGAGGCCATTTCATACAATGCATTTTTCGTCAACAGATCATCGTGATCCATAAGTGCAATGTATTCCCCTTTTGCCATAGCAAAACCGTAGTTGGTATTTGCTGAAATGCCTCCGTTTTCCGCTAACCTCTGATAGCGTATCCTTGCGTCTTTGGCTGCATACTCTGCCACAACCCGTTCCACACAGTCCGTCTTACTGCCGTCTGCAATACATAGTTCTAGATTCGGATAACTTTGTCCCAATACCGTATCAATCAATTCTCTGAGATAGGTTTCCGGCGTTTCATAGGCAGGCACTACGATACTGATCAGAGGAGCATAAGAAAAAGCAGTATCTCTCTGCTGCAAAAGCTCCTCTTCTGTGGGCAGATAACGCCTGTAACTCTTCGTATAGGAAAGCATCGGCGATCTGCTTCTTTCTAATGTTTTAAAAACAAGTCCCCGAAACCCATACCGTTTCAGGAGACTTGTAATATATCTGTATTGATATTTTAAATTCATGACATCCTACTCCGAACCCTTTCCTGTCACAACAACCTGCAGCGTCTTACACAGTATTTTGAAATCAAGACCAATGCTCCACTGGGAAATATAATGGGTATCCAGAGCAACGACTTTTTCAAAATCCTTAATATCACTGCGGCCGCTGACCTGCCACATACCGGTGATCCCCGGCTTAATGCCAAGCCTTGCTTTATGATGCAGTTGATACTGTTCATACTCTTCTACCGTTGGCGGTCTTGTGCCTACCAAACTCATATCTCCCCGCAATACATTAAAAAACTGGGGCAATTCATCAATAGAAAATTTCCGCATTATTTTCCCCACCGGGAATATTCTAGGATCATCTGTTATTTTAAACATCAAACCCGACATTTCATTTTGTTCCATTAACGCTGCTTTCTGTTCCTCTGCATTTACATTCATGGAACGGAATTTATAAAGCTTAAACTGCCTGCCGTTTTTCCCCACCCGCACTTGGGAGAAAAAAACCGGTCCTGGCGACTGCAGCTTAATGGGAATTGCAAAAATAAGGAATGCAATCCCACAAAACGCCAATCCGATCAGACTTCCTGCAATATCCATAAGCCGCTTGGCAAAAACCTGCCTTGGGGAAGCAATCTTCATACTGGAGGTTAAGACCATATAATTGCCGTACTTTTCCACTACTTTGTTGGGCGCTAAGGCATTCATATGCACCAAATTAAAATGCACCGTAATGCCCATTTCCAGCAATTCATTTGCTAACGCCTGGGAACTTTCCCTTGTATTGCCATTGATAAACACTTCATCTACCACATTGGTGCGCAGATATTCATAAAAATCATCTGCATTGGCAACCACCGGAAAGCCGCAGATCTTCGCTCCCCGCAGTTTTTGATCCACTACCACGACACCGGACACCGTAAAATCCCGGTAAGGCAGATGTTCAAATTCCAGCAACGCTTCTTTGGCATATTCTGCCGTTGTCACAAGGATCATTTTAGAAAGATTTTTTTCTTTTTTCATCCTTCCTAAAATCAGAGATTTCAAAACAACTCGTTCCAGATACACGATCGCCATAGATATGATCCAATAGGAAAAAATAACCTGCCTGGAATAAATCTCTGTCTGCTTTGTAGCAACCTCATAAGCAAGAATCCCTGCAAATATAATTGTACAAAAGACAACAGAAGCATTGATCTCCTGAAAATGTCCTCTTCTTAAAATGCCTGTATAAGGTTCAAAAAAGAATACAACGCAGATATCGATCAGCACCATTACAATGGCCAGTCTTTCATATGGCTCATTGGAATATGGCAGATGCCAGCCGAGCCGCATCACATATGCAGCGATCAAAGCAATCTGAAGACATAGAATATCTAAAATGGTAAAATCCAGATGCTTTAACCAGCTTTTTTTCTCCCTTTTATACATATCGTTTACCTCGTAACCAAAAAGCAACGGTTCTCTTCATCGCTTTGCCTGTTTCAAATTGTGCAGATAAAGCCACGACCTGGCATAGTCCTTCCGCTCCTCTTCGGACATATGTCCTGCTTTTTCATAGGGAAGTTTTGTCTCTGCCATTTGTTCTTCTCCGCACTTAAAACACTCTACCTGTTTTCTCCTTGACACCACCCGAATCCAGCCGCAATTCGGGCAAATATACACTTTCATCTCTTCAATTCCCCTAACAATTCATCTCTGTGTATTCG
This sequence comes from uncultured Eubacterium sp., assembly GCA_964419645.1. GTDB lineage: Bacteria > Bacillota > Clostridia > Lachnospirales > Lachnospiraceae > Roseburia_B. The sequence goes on along the minus strand of CAYQRG010000013.1, from coordinate 351 downwards.
AATCGTCTGAAGTTCCATTTCAAAATCCTGCCTGTTTTTCTGCCCGATGGTTTTAAGTATCAATCCGGAGAAAAACGCCTGCACAGCCGCCAGCATGGCAAATCCGCACACAATCAGCGTGGGAAAATGGGGCACCAGACCGGTCTTTGTATAATCAATAATAATCGGTATCATAAATATAATTGACAACACCGCCAAAACAGCGGAAATCAGTCCAAAAAAATTCATGGGCTTATAGGTCTGATACATCCTGGCAATTGTCCGAAGCACCCGGAATCCATCGGAAAAAGTATTCAGTTTAGAAACACTTCCCTCCGGACGGTCTCTGTAGTCTACCACTACATTTTCCAG
>CAYQRG010000012.1:0-18620 GCA_964419645.1 uncultured Eubacterium sp. | reverse complement strand
GTTTGTAGCGTCTTTTAAGGTATTGCTGCCGGAACGGACAGAGACGACTTTGGCTCCTAACATTTCCATACGCATCACATTCAATGCCTGCCGTTTCATGTCCTCTTCGCCCATAAATACGGTACATTCCATGTCAAACAAGGCTGCTCCTGTTGCAGTTGCCACACCATGCTGCCCTGCTCCCGTTTCTGCAATGACTTTCTTCTTGCCCATGCGTTTTGCCAGCAGAATCTGTCCGATTACGTTGTTGATTTTGTGGGCTCCGGTATGGTTTAAGTCTTCTCTTTTTAAATAAATTTTCGTACCGTATTTTTCACTGAGACGCTCTGCAAAATACAATGGTGTCTCCCTGCCTACATATTGTTTCAAATAATAATTACATTCTTTTTGAAATTCGGGATCTTTTATTGCCGTTTCAAATGCCAAGTCCAGTTCTTCTAACGTATTCATCAAAGATTCCGCTACAAACCGGCCGCCGAATTTTCCGTAGTATCCTTTACTGTTCATGTTCTCTCACCTTTCTTATAAATGTTATAATTTTTTCTCTGCTCTTCTTTCCTGCTTCTTCCACGCCGCTGCTGACATCTACGATATCCGGCATGAAACAATGAATTCCTTCTTTTACATTTTCCGCTGTAAGCCCTCCTGCCAGAATCAGCTCTTTTCCTTTAATCTGACTGCGGATATCATCTCGAAATTTTGCCCAGTCAAAAGTCCTGCCTCCGCCATATTCCATTCCGTCTGCCACAAAGCCTTTGATGTTCTCCATTCCACCTTTCTCTTCTTCTGCAAAAAATGCTTTTAATGCATCTTCATCGGTAATGTTGACCGCCCTCCAAAGGGGAAGTGGACTGTTTTCTCTGACTTCTTTTTCCAAACTTCCATGTACCTGTAAAAGGTCAAATCCCATCCCGGCTGCTTCTCTGGCAAAATCTAACGTGGGATTTACCGCAACTGCCACTTTTACGATTCCTGCATTCAGGCATTTCATTAATTTCTCTGCCTGTGCAAAACTGACATTTCGTCTGCTCTTTTCGTAAAAAACCATACCCACATAATCTGCTTTTCCCTCGTTTAAAAATTCAGTTTCTCTCTCCTCTGTGATTCCGCAGATTTTTACTTTTGGTATTTTTATATTTTCTTCCATTTCGCTGCCAACTCCTCTGGATTTTCAGATTCCATAAAAGCTCTTCCAATTAAAAATGCATCTACTCTGCATTCTTTCAAAAACGCTACATCTGCATCTTTCGTAATGCCGCTTTCTGCCACAAATACTTTATCCTGCGGCACCATTGGAGCGAGCCTTTTTGTCGTTTCCAAATGAATGGTAAAATCTTTCAGATTCCGGTTATTCACGCCAATGATGTCTGCATCAATGTTCAAAGCACGTTCCATTTCATATTCATCATGCACTTCCACCAATGCGTCTAACTGAAGTGATTTTGCCAGCTGATAAAAATCTTTCATCTGTACATCATCTAAAATCGCGGCAATCAAAAGAATTGCGTCTGCTCCCATTGCCTTTGCCTCGTAAAACTGATATTCATCAATCATAAAATCTTTCCGCAGTATAGGAAGTTCGGTCAGTTTCCGCACCTGTTTCAAATAATCGATGCTTCCTGCAAAATGATCTTCTTCCGTCAGGCAGGATACGGCGTCAACGGAAGCATTGTATTCCTCCATGCGTGTTGTCAGGTCAATTTTGCTTTCGATTTTTCCAAGGCTGGGAGAGGCTTTTTTAAATTCTCCAATTATAGAAATGCCTTCTTTTTTCAGTGCATGATAAAAAAGATGTTCTTCTCTTTTCACCTCTTCTACTGCCCTTCTTATTTCTTCTGGTGAAGTCCGTTTTTTGTGCTCAATAAGTCGGACTTTTTTGTCCGCAACAATTGTATCTAAAATCATAGGAACCTCCTGTTAATTGACAAAATTTTCAATTATGCGTTTGCCGTGCTGTGTGTAGATGGACTCCGGATGAAACTGAAGTAAGTATACCGGAAAATCTCTGTTCTCCATTGCCATAATTTCCCCGTCTTCGGTAACTGCCGTAACTTTTAAACATTCCGGTAAATCCTGCTGCTGCACTGCCAGGGAATGATATCTGGCTACTTTGATTGGAGAATCGATTCCTTCAAATAATCCCGTTCCGTCATGGCTGATTTCTGACTGTTTTCCATGGAAAAGTTTTTTGGCATAAGATACGGTGCCGCCAAAAGCCTCTCCGATGCACTGGTGTCCAAGGCAGATGCCAAGAATCGGAACCTTATCATAAAACTCTTTTACTACTTCCATGCAGATTCCGGCGTCTTTCGGGCTTTTGGGTCCCGGCGATAAAATAATCCGTTCCGGCTGCAGGGTTCCTATTTCTTCGATTGTAATCTTGTCATTCCGAACGACTTTGATATCCTCCTGAAACACCCCGATATACTGATACAGGTTATAAGTAAATGAATCGTAATTATCAATTAAGAGAATCATATGTTTTCCTCCTCTACTAATGTTTTGGCCAGCGCCATTACTTTGTTGCAGCATTCCTGATATTCCATTTCCGGCACGGAATCTGCCACGATGCCGGCTCCTGCCTGCAAATATACCCGGTTTCCTTTTTTGATCATGGTACGAATGGTAATACAAAAATCCATATCGCCGCCAAAATCAATATATCCGGTAGCTCCGCCGTAAAGCCCTCTTCTGTCTTCTTCCAGCTCATCAATAATCTCCATGGCTCTGATTTTTGGCGCGCCGCTTAAGGTTCCTGCCGGAAGAAACGATGCTGCCAAATCTAACGGATGGGATTCTTTGTTTTTTCTTCCCTCTACCGTAGACACGATATGCATCACATGGGAAAATTTCCGAACTTCCATAAATTCCGTCACTTTGACTGTTCCGAATTTCGCGATCCTGCCCATGTCATTTCTTGCCAGATCTACCAGCATAACGTGTTCCGCCCGTTCTTTTTCGTCCGATAAAAGTTCTTCTTTTAACGCAATATCTTCTGCATCGTCCCTGCCCCGTCTTCTGGTTCCTGCAATGGGACAGGTATACACTCTGTCATCCTGTTTCTTTACAATCATTTCCGGAGAGCTGCCGATCACTTCAAAATCACCATAATTGAAATAATACAGATAGGGAGAGGGATTTAATTCCCTAAGTTCTTTATAAAGTTCAAAGCCGTCCTGCCCTGTCTCAATCGTCCACCTCTGGGATAACACGGTCTGGAAAATATGGCCTTCTTTGATGTAATCTTTGATTTTTAAAACCTTATTGCTGTATTCTTCCAAGGTATCTGATTTTTTGATGATTTTTCCGTCTTGGCGGAACTGACGGGGTGTTTCCTGTCTCTTTTTTCTGGCTTTTGCAATCATCTCGGATGCTTTTTCCATAGCTCTTTGCTTTCCGTCTTCACTGTCCTCTTCCAATACGATTCCGGTCAATGTTTCTGCGATATGATCTACCACGATGAATTCTTTCATCAGCATCATCTGAATCGTTTCGATGCCGATTTCATCCGGATTCTCATCCGGAAGGATTTCTGTATATCTGACAAAGTCGTATCCCAAATTTCCTACCAGTCCTCCGGAAAAACCGATGCTGCTGTCTTCTTTTCGGATTTCAAATTCGCTGTAGTACTCTTTTAACAAATCTAAGGGATTGCCTTCTTTTCTGGTTACGCTGCCGTCATCATGAAGAATCTCCAAAGACTGTCCTTTTGATCGGATGATTTCTGCCGGATTTACGCCAAAGAGGGTAAATCTGTCGTAATTTTTGTCATAGCTTTCCAACAAAAAGCCTTTTTCCTTTCCCACCAGATTTTCGTACATTCCGGTTGCCGTCTCGTTGACGATGCTGACTGTTTTTTTGTAAACGCGATATATTTTTTTCATATGATTCCTCCTCATCATTGCTTTTCTGCCCATTATTTGAAACATTACTGTTTACTCCATGACCAGTAACTATAAAACTTCTGATTCAGTGAAAGAGTTTTAGCTTTTTTGAATGCATAACAGCAAAAATCCCGGACATTTCGGTTTTTCCAAAATGTCCGGGACGATTTTCTCGTGGTGCCACCCGGTATTCACTATAGATAGATGTCATATGTCTTATATGCAAAAAACGAGCATTTCCCGGATTCGGAAAATACTCGCCACCTATCACATAGTCTCTTATTGATACAGAATCTCTTCGATATCTCACCCCTGTAACGTGAGGAACACGGCATCCGCTACTCTGATTCGCTTTGCATCTCACAAACCCATTCCCATAAAACTTTCCTGTCATCTTCCAGCAGCCGATGACTCTCTGTGAGGAACCTTTCTATGGTACTCTCTTTGCTCACTGATTTATCCTGTTCACTTTCAAACTAAAAACAGTTTAGCACAGTGAAGGGATGCTGTCAAGAAGAAAATTTACATTAGCAGCTTTCTCGGCTCTAAACCAGTTATCCGGTCAAAAGACAAGATCACGCTGATTCCTGAAATGCCGCACACAAAAAATGCTGTAAAAAGAATTGCGTCGGCAGAAACCGTGTGGTCTAATACAGCTTTGTCCGATGCAGTTTTTGTAATCTCAGGCACAAAATACTTATTAAGCTTTGCCACATACGTTTCTGTATCTGTCTTTGGCGCAGTCAGATACTCTGCCGCAGTCGCGCATTGATCTGTCATCGGACCGGATAAAACAAAAGCCGGCATCAATGCCAAAGCCGACACAAGCAGGCATTCCGCCAGCATCTGACCAAGGATTTCCACTTTTTTTATCCCTATGGAATACAGAATGCCGATCTCACGCTTCCGCCCCTGCATCCATAGCTTTAATACCAGATAAAGAATGATTCCCAAGCCGCAGAGGCCCAATGCCAGAAGCGCCATTGCAAAAATGCGGATCATCTGGTAAGGCTTTGCCGCTGCCTGGTAATCCGTGTTATCCACCTCAAGATCCATATTCTCCAGGTCAAGATCCTCCCTATCTTTAATTTGCTGCATTATGGAATCTATCTGTCCCGGATCTTCCACAAAAAACTCAACTGTTTGATATTCTCCCGTCACGAAATTATTGTAGCCTTCCTGTGTCTCATATTCCATAAGCTTTATATAGGTATCCATATCCGCATAAATGAAATTTTCGATCAGACCGTCTTCCGGAGTATAAACTGAAACATCTTGACTAAAGTTAGCGTGAAACAAGCCTACAATCTCAAGCACAACCGGTTCTCCCAATGTCTTGAATGTTTCCACGTTTGCTTTATAATTTCCCTCTTTTTCTTCTATAGTAAAGGTATCCCCCACCGACAGATGATTACGTTCTGCCAGCCAGTCAGAGATCACGGCCTTAAAATGATCCCCTTCTTCAATATTGCGTCCTTCCACGATTGCAAGGGCGCCTGTCCGGAAATATTTCTGTATCTCCCCTTTCCTGCAATAGCAGACGCCAATATTCTGACACTTTAACATGATGTATTCTTCTGGAAGATTTTCATCCGGTTGCGCATCAGCCCACTTGCCCGGCTTTAATTGCAAGTCTGTCCATGCGAAAAAGCCGAATAGATCACCAATATAATCCTTCACTCCGTCTACCTGGCATATCTTCTCAATCATATCCTCATTGATCATTGGTCCGTCGTATAGGGTATTCCCATGCTCATCTACCGTATGGTACCTTTCATTTTCAAAATTCACTTTTAAAACAAATCCCGATGCCATGCTCTTCCGCAGATTGTCCAGTTCCTTTTCCGCACTCTCTTTAAAGGAAATGCCGACCAGAACACTTATGGACATTAAAAACAGAAGGAATATCATTAGCAGCATCCTTCCTTTTTTCCGTACAAGATACAAGCCCGCTCTTCTTATAAAATTCATTGCCAGTCCCTCCTCCAAAAATTTTTTATTTTTCCTTTTCTCACCATATGTTAGACTGCAGCAGCCTCTTTGGTTCTATCTCCAATATTCGGACTGATGCCAGTAAGACACTTGATGCAGAGATGCCGCTTACCAAAATGATAAGCAGCACGACTGTCTCTGGCGTAACTTCGCCAGAAAGCGCCACTTCACCAGAAGACACCCTCTCCATCTCTGGATATATGCCTTCCCTCAATGACACGCGGTACGCTTCCTCCTGCGCGTCCGGCGTGGTAAGCCGCTCTGCCGTCCGGGAACAGGCCGAAACTAACGGACCGGATAATACAATGGCAAGAAAGAGTGCTGCCGCTGACACCGCTAAGCATTCGACCAACATCTGCCCTACAATTTTCCGCTTTTTGATTCCGATGGAAAGCAGTATCCCAACCTCGCGCATCCGCCCTCGCACGGTCAGTTTCATCAGCAAAAAGAGGATGATTCCCACGCCGACAATTCCGATTACTGACAATACGATGGAAAACGTACGTATCATGCTGTACGGCTGCGCGGAAGCTTTATACGCGGTCTGGTCCGGATACACGATCAGGCTGTCCGTGTCAATGTCTTCCCGTTCTTTCATTTCCTGTATAATCGAGTCCGTTTTTTTCGGATCGTCCACAAAAAATATCACTTCCGGATAGCCGACTTCATACCATTCGCCTACCCAGTTGTCAAATATGATATTGTCAATTAATTCATGCGTTCCCTGATCCACATAAATGTTATTCTCCACATAACCGTCTTCATATGTCCACTCAGAATACTGCTGGGTAAAATTCATATGGAATAACCCCGCGATTTCAAGCTGTATCGGCTCTCCCCATGTCTTATTCTCCTCCTCAGTCGGCAGATATATCCCTTCTTTCACTTCAATTGTAATAGTATCTCCTACGGAAAGCCCGTTCCGTTCGGCCATCTCCTCTGAAATCAACGTCTGAAAACGGTCTCCTTTCCTAAGATTCCTGCCCTCTGATATTTCCAGCGCCCCCGTGCGGAAATTCTTGCTTAATTCCCCGTCGGTGCAAGAATATGCCAGTATCTCCTGTCTCAATAATTTTATATATTCCTCTGTGATGACTCCTTGTGAATCCGGCTCCGCTTCCGTCCAGCCTCCCGGCCGCAGTTTCAAATCCGTCCATACAGAGTTAAATTCCCTGGGCAGCGTATAATTTGTAACGCCGTCCAGTTCCAGAATTTTCCCAATCATTTCATCTGTAATTTTTGTCCCGATATACCTGCTGTCTATCGTTCCGCCCTCTTCTACGACTGTTACGTTCGCCGGATTTTCCGTATCTATCTTAATGACAAACCCCGTCCCAAATGTCTGCTGCAGCCTGTCAAGTTCTTTTTCCGCCGCACTTTTCAAAGAAAAAGCAATTAAAATAAAACTTGCCATAACAGCCATATATAGGAACAGAAGGGTCGTCCGCCCTTTTTTTCTCGTAAGATATAATGCCGCTCTTTTCCATATTGACATATTTTATCAACTCCTTAATCATTTCAAAAGAGATCTCGTCAGTTTCTATACAAATCATAACAATAAAATGCCATAAAATAGAATCATTCTCTATCTCATGACATTTTATTTTAATTCAATTTTATTTTATTTTCACAGCTTTCTTCGCCGCTTTCATCGGACTATACTGTTTTTTCACAACAGCTACTACTTTATAAGAATAAGTCTTTCCCTTTTTCAGTTTCTTCTTGTCCTGGTAAGCTACTTTTTTCTTCACTTGTCCGACTTGTTTGTAAGCGCCATTGCCTTCTGCCCGATAGATCAGATAAGAGGTTGCATTTTTTACTTTCTTCCATTTCAGGTTGACTGCTTTCTTACCCTTCACCTGGGATGCTGTCAATTTCTTTGTCTCTTTCGGAAGTTTAATGCTCTTTGCAGCTCCTGCCGCACTGTCTTTGTATCCTGCTTTGCCACCGGCAAGGGCTACCACATAGTAAGACATATCTGTATCACCCAGCGGATCTTCATCATATGCAATTGTTCCGGTAACGACACCGCCTACCTTTACGACTGAGCTGCCTGTCTTACGGTATAACTGGTAACCGGAGGCATTTGCTACTGCATTCCAGGTTATGCTTACATTTGTCTTCTGGCTCTTTACTGCTGTGACTGCCGGCGCTGCAAGCTGCTGAGGTTCTTTCGTTGTCGACTTCTTTTCAAGAGAACCCATGGCTTTTGTTAAATTTGAAAGCAAGGTATCATATTCTGCTGCAGAAACCTCCTTTACATCCCTTGCAGCGATATAGGCCGTCATAAATTTATTCCAGCTATTTGTTTCATACTCATCTTCCAATGCAAGTAATGCTTCTGCTGCTGCAAGCTTTTCTGCCATTTCATCTATTTTGCTCTGTGTCGGAAGCTCTACCAAAGCATTCTTTGCAGCTTCTAATGCCTGTTTCAATGCTGGAAGCTCTGCTGCAGTTGCATTTGCGACTGCCTGATATGCTTCTGTAAATGCCTTCCAACTTGATGCAGTATACTGACTACTTTTATCTTCCATCAAAGCATCGTACTCAGAAAGAGTTTCCGTAATACCTGACTCCCATTTGGAAATTGCATTTTCAAGCTCTGTCATCGCAGCATCTACTTCTTCCTGTCCTGCCATAACATCTGCACAAACCGCTTTTGCCAATACGAGACTTTCATAGAGATATTTTTTTGCTCCCGTAGTTTCCCAATCAACATTTGTAAAAGCAGATGATGCTTCTGCTGCCTGACATCTTGCTGCCAGCGTTGTTTTATCAACACTGCCGTATACTTTCATTTCATAAATGGCATATTCACTGGCTCCGGATTTACGCTGTACGCCCTGCATTTTTACATAGCGCGCTGTTGTTTCATCAAAAGTATCCGTTGTCAATGCACTGGTATTTCCGGTCGTTTCTTTTACCTTCGTCCAGTTCTTGCCGTCTGGCGATACCTCAATATTGTAAGAAGCTGCATATCTGTTTGCTTCCCAGTCAATTACTACTTTTGAAATCTTTCTTTCCTGTCCCAGATCAATCATCAGAAAATCGTCATTTCTATCAGAAGAATACCACCTGGATTCATAAGATACAGAAGTTCCTTCCGCTCCTGTTACATGTCCGTCACCGTCGGTTGCTTTCCATGCCGGATATAACCGCATTTCATCCCCAAGATAAGAGGAATTTCCAATATCTGCATAGGCAAATCTGTTTCTTGCCACATCTGCCTCTGTTGCCTGCTGCGCTTCTTCTACAGCAAATTCTTCCGTTGACAAAGCTTTATTGTATGCTCTGATATTTCCCAGACATCCAGAGAAATTCTCACCGATTACATTCAATGGGAATACAAAGGTCGTAGCGAAATTGTTGTCTTTATCTGTCCAGTTCTCATTGCCAAGGGTACCCCCATTGTTCGGATCTCTTTTCTCTGCATAGAGAATCTTTTTAAATTCACCGTCTACGTACAGCTTTGTTGCCTGATAAGTTCCTACAATGCTGATCCGGTGCTTGCCTGTCTCAACCGGATAACCAAAAGACTGTGTAAAATGATTTCTGTTTAAACCAAGTTGATCGTTAAGCCCCTTCACCTGAAGTCTGCCGTCATAACCGCTGAACAATGCAGAATCTTTATTGTTGCTTTCTGTACCGTCAAGATACAGATCAAAACTCATCGTATATGGATAGCCAAGACTTGTCAGAGGCGTTTCAATTTTGGTATTGCCATCAAATTTCAGCATTTTCTCTGCACCCTGTGTCACAATCTGGCCACCTGTTATTGTTCCGTTATAACCATTTCCACTGGCATCATAAATTGTTTTTCCATCACTTGAAATATTTTCAAAATCGTAATCCAATACAATATTTGTTTTACTGTCAATATCGTTTGCAATATTTGTACCGGGCCCTTCTTTCAAACGGTCAAAGGTCTGCTCATAAGAAAGGAAGGTGTCATCTGCTTTTGTACCGCCCCATGACTTTTCACTTACCATTGCAATGGAACGAAGATAACGCTCATTCAAATCTGCTTCTGTTGTTCCGGAACGGTTAGCATCTCCCCAGAGAGCTGCTTCTACACCTTGTAATAACGGCTCACCTTTGTCTACACGTCCGCCTCCGTCAAATATTTCCGGCTCCCAATTATAATAAATGTAATTTTCCCGAACCATATCTTTATGATAACGTCCTGGTGTCGTATAGAAATATAGCTGCGGAATATTAACCATATGGAACCCGTCGCTTAATCTTGCATTCAGATTTTCTTCTGTTCTGCAATTCCACATATACAGAACAATGTCCCTGTTTACACCTTCAGAGCCGCCCATCAGTTGTAATCCGCCCCACATACGGACTTCCTTCTGATATCCATCCTTCGATTCTCCAAGGCAATCATACATTTCATTCATATAACGACGGAATGCCGCTTTATTATATTCACTTGTGTCGAAATATTCATCAACACCAGCGTGAACTGTGTCCGCAGTAAATACCGGCTCTATTCCATCCACACCGCCGAGATATTCGTCAAACAACGCTTTCATAAAAATCCTGGCATGAATTGCATTCTGTCTTATATCGTTATCACTATTTTCATCATCAATAGCAAATACTTCAAAATTATTAGGATTATGGGTATAAAAATTCTTTTTGACAGTGCCATCTTCATTCAAATATTCATCTGCACTAATATAACCATATTTCACAAGAGAATGGATCACTTCTTCCTGATGATTGTATACATACTTATTATAAGGAGTTGCATGTCCTGGTGTATCTAATTCTGCAACCAGCTTTATTCCCCGTCTATCTGCTAATTTCTCCAAATTGCGGTACTCATCCTTGGTGTAATAAAGCTCTTCTCCCGTACCTGTATGGGTGCTGTAATAATAATCATAACGTCCTTCATAATCTCCGCCGTATTTATTATTCCAAAGTCCATTTGTCACTTCAAACTTAGCATCTTGTTTCGCCAACGACGGAAACAGCTCTGATTCTAACCGGTGAGAAGCCTCCACCTTATCATAAACTTCCGGAACCTCGGAATTTCGATTTGGCTCCGACCACTGTGTGTCATTCAGATGAAGCTGCATATCGTTCATCTTATACCATTTTAATATCTTTGTATAATCTTCCAAAAACTGCATTCTGGTCGTAATACGGGCAACATCAAACATCATGCCGCGCAGAGCATACAACGGATAATCACGGATCACGCCTTTTGGCACAATGGCATGCATTACATCCTGATAAAGAATCTGCTCTACCGTAACGGTTCCGTACAATACACCTGTTTTTGTGGTGGAATAAATTTCAATGCCATTTTCTCCGTTGATCAGAAAATATCCTTCTTCTCCCGTTCCATAGGTATCTTCTGTTAAAGACGCCAGATAGATATCGTCAGCACTGCTCTTTGTTCCCTGCTGAATACGCAAAGTAAAACCGCAAATTTCTTTAATATCGTCCTGCATCTCTTTTGCAACTTCCATCAGTCCTATATTTGCCTGATCGTTTACAATAATCTTTGTATAGTCTTTAAGAGCAAAAGCGCCTTCATAGCCGTACCATTCCTGAATCGTCGGCAGGACATCCGGCATGGGATTAGGGTTCTTTACAGTGGGAAATAGATCCGGATAATCAGCCGTATTATCTTTTACCGTAACTGTAACATTTTTCTTTGCCGTATCTGATGGATTGTTTTTGTTTGTTGCTTTTACAATCACATTAAAGGTTCTGTCACCGATGCGATACGGAGAAACTGCTCCGTTTGCCGTTTCACTCTCAGATACCAGCCTGTCAACTTCGCTTCCATATACTTTTATGTCATAATTAGAAAAAGATGGAAGCGGAAGAACATCTGTATCTTTATCTACTGTAATGCTGCCCGGAACCTGTCCTAAAGCTTCAGATACAGATGAAACCTCATTAATGACTCCTGTCTGGGTTCCCATGATTTCGATTTCACGTATAGATATGGCATGTCCTCCAGCCTTTTCGTTCAGCTCCGTAAAATAAAGTCTCACATAACGTTTCAATGATGTTGAAGTCAGATCCGAAGCTGCAAAAACATCCGTTACACTATTTTCATCTGAAGCCGGGCGATCTATACTCTTCACTGTCTCCCAGGTTCCGTTTACGTCTGAACTGTCACTTGTCTCGATTCTGTACTTCGTAGCCCAGACTTTCAAATGAAACGCAACACTTATAGATGTAACCTCAGTTGCAGCCGCTTTCAAATCAATCGTAATCCACTGATCGCCTCTTGGCTCCAGCACCTTCATATAACCGCCGGCCCACCTGCTGTTTTCATCGTTTATTCCGTCTACTGCTTTGTCGCCTGTACATCCTGTTGTATTCGGTTCAATCCCCGATGTGGTAACAGGTTTGTTCAATGCGACATTGCTCTCTGCTGCAGATACATCCAGCATTCCTGCCGGAGTCACGCCAAGCAGACTGCTGCACAGTATTGCTGCTGTCAGAATGCCTGACAGAAGACATTTCCCCAATCTCATTCTAGTAATCCTCCCTATCATGCTATACCTCCTATTTGTTCTAATTTTTATTGTATCCTGTATCTGACTTTTTGTCCAGAAAATAATATAGCGGTTTTGTAAAGGATTTTTCACCCTTTTTGCATGCACAGCTCCACCAGTTTTTCATATGTAGATTCTTCTGCCTCCAGAACCTTCTGCACTCCCCTTTCTGTCAGACATTCTGTCGTTTTCGGGCCGATGCTGTATGTCACGGTTTCCTCTATTTCCTCTGTTCCACACGCGCTTAACAGACGCCTGGCAGAAGAGGCACAGGTAAACAAAATTCCGTCATAGGCTGCAATCGACTTTATGCTTTTCACATCCGGTTCTATAGCAGTATTTTCATACACTTCTATTTCCTCAAATCTGCAAATCTCTTCTAATTCCCCCCAGAGATGATTCTTCACACCTGCCGCTTTCAGATACCAGACTTTTTTCTCCTTAGAAACACGCTCTTTTAACTCGTCCAAAAGCGCATCGCTGTGGTATTTTTCCGGCACCAGATCTGCATAAATGCCATATGTTTCCAAAGCCTCTGCCGTCTTGCCTCCCACAGTGGCAATCTTACAATGGGACAGGCAGCGAACATCCAGACGATTTTCTTTCAAGTTGTGAAAAAAAGCATCCACCCCATGTCTGCTGGTAAAAACAAGCCAGTTTACATCCGAAAACTGCTCTGCCCGAAGCTTTATTTTTTTCTCCTTTATCACGCCCACCTGGATTTCATCTACTGCTGCTCCCTGCTGTCTTAGCAGTTCTGAAAGCCTTGTAGCTGCCTTACCGATTTTGGGAATCAAATACCGTTTTCCAAACAAAGGGCGTTCTTCAAAGAAATTCAGATGCTCCCGCAGCGCTACCACATCTCCTACAACAATCATTGCCGGGGAAGTCAGCTCTGCTGCCTTTGCCTCCTCTGCAATATGGCAAAGATCGGAAACGCAGGCTTTCTGTTCTGACATTGTGGCATGGGAGATGACTGCTGCTTTTGTCTCTCCCTTCATTCCTGCCTGCAAAAGCCCTTTTACAATTTCTTCTGTTTTACTAAGCCCCATAAGAAATACGCAGGTTTCTTTGCTGTGGGCCATTGCCCGAAAATCAATCTGCAAGGGCTCGTCGTTTTTTGCATGGGCTGTCACCACATGAAAGCCCAAAGACGCTCCCCGGTGGGTAATGGGAATGCCTGCATATGCCAGTCCTGCTATGCAGGAGCTGATTCCCGGAATGACTTCAAAGGGTACGCCGCTTTCCCGAAGGTACAGCCCTTCCTCGCCGCCCCGGCCAAAAACATACACATCACCGCCTTTTAAACGGACAACATTTTGATATTCCATGCTCTTTTGCACCAGCAAACGGTTGATCTCTTCCTGGGGCATTGTGTGGTCATGGCTGGCTTTTCCCACATAGATCCGTTCACATCCGTCTTTTGCCTCCTGTAAAAGTTCCGACGGCACAAGCCTGTCATAAACAATGCAGTCTGCCCCTTTGAGCGCCTGAAGCCCTTTGACGGTTATCAGTCCCGGATCTCCCGGGCCTGCCCCTACCAAGCTGACGGTTCCTGCCAGCTTTCTTCGGATGCCTGCCGCGGCTTTTTTTACAAGCTCTTTTGTATTTTCTCCGGACACCTTCACATAGGCCTGCCGCTTTCCTTCCTCGTCCCCAAACATGGCAGAAAGCTGACATCTGCCCTCTGTATCTTTTTGGAAAACGGCTCCCACCGGAACCTGGCAGCCACCGCCGATTTCCGCTAGAAATCCCCGTTCTGTTTCCGCTGCCAGAGCGGTATCTGCATCGCTGAGGGCATTTAACATTTCAAGGAGTTTTTCGTCTTTTTCCAAAATCTCCAATGCCAAAATTCCCTGGGCAGGAGCCGGGATCATCTGATCAATTTCCAGATATTGTGTGATCTTATCTTCCATGCCAAGTCGTTTCAAACCGGCAGCCGCAAGCACAATTCCGTCTAACTTTTCTTCTTCCATTTTCCGGATCCTTGTTTCCACATTGCCCCGGATACCCACAACCGTAAGGTCTGGCCTTATTTTTTTCAGTTGAAATTACCTGCGTTTACTGCCTGTGCCAATGACTGCGCCGAAGGGAAGTTCAAACAGGGACTTCTTTTTCCGCAGGATCAAAACGTCCCTGGGATCTTCCCGTTTCCATGCTTTTGCAAACAGCAGGCCACAAGCAGGCTGCGTTGGCATATCCTTCATACTATGTACACCGATCTGTATGTTTCCCAAAAGAATCTGTTCTTCGATTTCTTTTACAAAGATGCCTTTATCTCCGATTTCATGCAAGGGCTTATCTAAAATCCGATCGCCCTTTGTTTTTATCACCCGGATTTCAAACGAATCTTTGGGATAGGTTTCCGCCAGACGTTTGCGCACCGTTTCCGCCTGTGCCAACGCCAATTTTGATCCCCGCGTGCCAATTTTATAATGCATGTTCTCTCTCCTGTCTTTTATATCTGAAAAAGCTGCTGCAGGAAACGTTCGCATTCTTCCTGCCGGGCTTCACTGTCTAAACGTTTCAACTCCTGGATCGGTTCCCGCAAAAGCCGCTGGAGCGAAGCATTTAACACTTTTTTCAACAGTTTCTGCTCCCTCCTGCTAAGCTCCATTTTCCGGTTCAGATATTCATAACTGTCTTCTGCGATCATGCTGCACCGCTGCTGCAATGATTCAATCGCAGCATCCATCCGGCTGTGCAGAATCCAGTCTGATGTCTCTTGCAGACTTTCCCTGATCCGCATTTCACTCTCTTTGACCAGTCGCTCCCGTTCCTTTTGATTTTCCTCTGCAATGCCACGCAGCGTATCCAGATTGACCAACGTAAGCATCGGATGTTCTGCCAAAGCAGTATCAATATCCCTAGGCGCCGCCAAATCTAAAAATACCATGGGGCGTACAGGGGAAAAGGATTCTTTTTTTATAATTAAATGCGGGGCAGCCGTGGCGCTGATCACGATATCATACTGTGCAATCACATCATTCCAGGTTTCATAAGGGATCACTGCAAGCTTTGGAAATTCCTCCCACAGTTTTTTGGCATGAGAAGGATTTCTGCTGCAGGCAGTTACGGAAATGTCCGGATACTCATAAATATATCGCAGTGCCAGCGCAGCCGTTTTTCCGCTGCCGATGACCAGAATTTTCTTCCCGGCGATGCCACAGGCTTCCTCCAGTTTCCGAATCCCGATGTAACTGACAGACAGCGGCTTTTCACTGATTTTCAGTTCGGTTTTCACACGCTTTGCGCAGGTAACTGCATCCCGGACAATTTTATTCAATTCCTTGCCGCTGTATCCCATTGTCCTGGAATAATCAATTGCCTCTTTCACCTGTCCAAGTATCTGATCCTCTCCCAGCACAAGGGATTCCAGTCCTGCCGCAATGCGGAACAGATATGCCATGGCCGCCTCCTGTGCCAGTTCCGTTAGAAAAGAGGTCAGATCTGTGTCCGGAAAGGTTTCTGTATAGATACGGCGCATCTGCTCTCGTTGTTCTTCCTTTTCATACATATAAAAAACTTCGCTCCGGTTGCAGGTGGAAAGCACCATACACTGTGTAATTCCTGACTGCTCTGCTTTCCGGAAAAAAGCAAGCTTTCCCGCATCGGTAAATGAAATTTTATCCCGAATATCCATTTGTGCATTTTTATAATTGATTCCTAAAAACCCAAGCTGCATGGGCAGTCTCCTCTCCAAATCATAACATACTCACTCTCACCTGTGCCCTCATCCGTATGTTCCGATTGAATCACAAAATGTTCCCTCTGATAAAAATGTACTGCACGTTCATTTTTTTGATAGACATTTAAGCTCAGGCTCCGCTTGAGGGATTTTGCATAATTCAATAATTGTTTTCCGATGCCTTTGGACCGGTACTGCTCTCTGACGAAGATTCCCGCAATATAATCGTCGGTCAATCCGACAAAGCCCTGGATCTCACCGGAACGGTCCGCTTCGTATGCATATAGCTCTGCCTGGGGCAGCATATGTTTCACCTGTTCATAGTGATCCGTCCAGTATGTTTTCGGAATAAAAGCATGGGCGCTTAGATTTGCATCCAGCCAGATCTGCATCAATGTATCTATATCATCATTCCAACATGCTCTGATCATAATAAAACCTCCCAAAATTGTGTCTGTCTTTTTCTGTATCTGATAAAATAAATTTCTGCAATATAGTATACCTTATAAATTCTGACATGAACAGCAATATCTTTTTGAAATAAATCGAAGCTGTCACATTAAGAAATGCAATACAGGATATTGTAGAATTTTATGACATTCCAATACAATATCCTGTATCTTTGCTACTTAATGTAACAGCTTCTTTTTAAAAAATCCGATTACTGCCGGACATCCACATATCCCAGCTCCAAGGACGAATCGCTAAATTCCATTCCTCCATATGTATCCAAACTCAGATACAAAGAGTTTAACTCCTCTTCCGTTACAATCCAGCCCATATGCACGGTTTTCGTTTCGCCGGGCAGAATGCTCTCGATGTAGTTGTTGTGCCTCTCGCCTCCAAATACATCATAATAATACATTTCCCAAAAAGCGGACAATCCCCTGTTGCTGGCATAGGTCCATGTGTCCCCTTCTTTTGGCTCTTCATAAGAATCTCCGGAAGACATCTGCATCTGTCCGTCTTTCTTTGTAATTCTTGCCAAATTACCCATAAATAACACATCGGAAAGTTCCTGTTCTCCCTCATTGGTATATTCCACCGTGACATATACCAATTTCTGCGCTGCCTGCCTGGAACAGACAACCTCACTCAAAGAATCTGCATTTCCTTCTTTGATATACTGGATATCCGCCGGCAGAAGGCGGCCGTTTTCATCTGTCTCATTTTTTAACTCCTCCTCCACAAACGCCGAATCTAACAGGGAAATATCATCTGCAACCTGCACGTCTTTTACTTTCAGTGTAAGCCCTTCCTGGCCTGACGGAAAGCTTTCTCCGACTGCATGGGTATTCGCCATTTTCGTTTCGTCAACTGTGTATCTTTCCTTCAACTCGTCCGTGTCATACTGCTCCTCTGCCACTGCTCCTGCCTGGTACGCGCTCCAGTTGCACGCACTTACATTGGCTGCGCTCTCTCCTTCCAAAGCAGGAACAAGCTGAATGCCTTCTGCAATCTTCATTGCCTCTTCTTTTGTCACATCTGACGCCACATACATTTCCAGCACATAATGCACATCTGTATATGCAATATAAATACGCTGGTTAAAGGAAATATCCTCTTCGTATAAATTAGGGGATTCCAGATAGACGCCCTCGTATCCGTTCACGGTAAAATTTTCGCTCAGGCTGATGTCATCATGCTGTACTTCAAATTTCTCATCTCCGGTATCCATTTTGTATAAAAGAAGGGATATGCCGCCTTTGTACAAATCGCTTTCATAACTGTATTTTCCTTCTTCTGTCTCCACCATTCCCTCCGGCAGATAGCCCACTTCCATTTTGACATCCGGGATTTCCACAGGCGCCTTTACGGTATCGTCTTCATTTGTAATTTTTACCTCTACGCCGTGGGTTCCTGTCGGCTCCTGCCTAAGCCTGTAGGCTCTGACTCCGGCGAACGCCGTCGTGCCCAAAAGCATCACTGCCGCAATGGATGCGGCAATTGTCCTGCCTGCTGCTTTTCTGCCCTTCTTAAACTTGGGATGTTCTGTCTTTACCTGTGTTTCTACTTCCCGTTCGATCATTTCTCTCATCTCCTTTGGCATTGCCGGAAATTCATTTTTCAAATCTTCTAATCTCATATTGCTCCTCCTCGCCTTAATCCAAATCCGCATGTTCTGCCTTTTACAACTACATCGGGCTGACTGCCTGCTCTAACTCGCTGCGCAGCATTGCCCTTGCCCTGGACAGCCGGTTTTTGACTGCACTTTCCGTCACATCCAGTATTTTCGCTGTCTCTTTTACGCTGTAACCTTCCAGATAATACAAAGTGACACAGATTCGGGTTTCTTTTGGCAGCTGGCTGACTGCCTCATACAGATCAGAGTAATCCTCTGGCCATACGGTTTCCTGGTTTTGATACTCTTCTAAAGACACAATATTTTTCTGCTTTCGCATTATGGCATAGCATTCATTGATCACGATTCTGACCAGCCATGTCTTCGCATAGGAATCCTGCCTCAGCGTATGTAAATTCGTAAATGCTTTTACAATTGCCTCCTGTATTGCATCTGCGCAGTCCGCA
>CAYQRG010000011.1:3795-18873 GCA_964419645.1 uncultured Eubacterium sp. | reverse complement strand
TAAGGCAGTATCTGGAGGAGAAAGGCGCTGCAGTCCTTAATTTTAATACGGAAGAAAAATACGAAGAAGTAGGGTTGGATTTTTCAGAAGATTATTATAATAAGTATCATTTGAATTCTCGCGGTGCTGCGAAATTTACAAAATACCTGGCAGGATATTTGAATGAAAATTATGATTTTGAAGATAAACGGGGCAGGGAAGAATATAAGGACTGGGATGAGGCTTATGGGAAATATGTAAAGTTTTATGAAGAAGGTTGGGCATTGTATGAAGCGGCGGAGAATTGAAGTATAAGAGAAGTATAGGAGGAAAGACAATGGCATTAGTTAAAAAGCCTGTAACAGGCATGAAGGATATTTTACCGGAAGAAATGCAGATCCGGGATTACGTGATAAATGTAATTAAAGAAACATACCGCAGTTTTGGCTTTACACCGATTGACACTCCCTGCATGGAAAATATTACAAATCTGTGCAGCAAGCAGGGGGGAGAAAACGAAAAGCTGATTTTTAAGGTATTAAAAAGAGGCGAAAAGTTAAAACTGGAAAGCGCGAAGAGTGAAGCAGACCTTACCGATATGGGACTTCGATACGATCTGACACTGCCGCTGGCCAGATTTTATTCCAACAACGCCAACAACCTGCCGTCGCCTTTTAAAGCACTGCAGATCGGAAGCGTATGGCGGGCAGACAGGCCCCAGAGAGGGCGTTACCGCCAGTTTACCCAGTGCGACATTGATATTTTGGGAGAGCCATCCAATCTGGCTGAGATTGAGCTGATTTTAGCTACAACGACAACTCTTGGCAAATTAGGCTTTTCCAATTTTGAAATCCGCATCAATGAACGGGAAATTTTAAAAGCTATGGCAGCTTACAGCGGATTCCCGGAAGATGCTTATGAAAGCATATTTATTACGCTAGACAAAATGGATAAGATCGGTCTTAACGGCGTTGCTGAGGAATTAGAGAAAAATGGTTTTGCAAAAGATTCCATTGATAAATATTTAAATTTATTTGCCAAAACAGAAGGAACAGAGAACAGCCAGGAGGCGATTGCCCTTTTGGCGGATGAACTGGGAGATTTTCTGTCAGAAGAGGTTAGGAAAGATCTGACCGTGATTATAGACAGTGTAGAGAGGACAAAAACAGCAGATTTTAAAATGGTATTCGATCCCACGCTGGTTCGGGGCATGGGTTATTATACAGGAACCATTTTTGAAATCGCCATACCGGAATTTGGCGGAAGCTGCGGAGGCGGCGGACGATATGACAAGATGATCGGCAACTTTACCGGGAATCAGGTTCCTGCCTGTGGATTTTCCATTGGTTTTGAGCGGATTATCCTGCTGCTTTTGGAGCAGGGGTTCCAAATTCCCACACAGCCGAAAAAAACAGCTTATTTAATCGAGAAAATCTATCCGGCAGACAAACTCTGCGAAGTGATCGAAAAGGCACAGAAGGCCAGAGAAAACGGACAGCAGGTTCTGATTGTCAGGATGAATAAAAACAAGAAGTTCCAGAAGGAAAAACTGACGGCAGAAGGATACGAGGAGTTTGAAGAATTTTTCTGCAGATAAAATAGTATGGGGATGAGGAAGAAGAAACGATTTGATTATCCCTGAGGAAATCCGCAGAGTATGCGGCGAAAAACAGGAGGTAGAGTAGAATATGGCAGAATCCATGAAGGGACTGAAACGGTCCCACAGATGTACAGAGGTATCTAATCAAAATATCGGCGAAACCGTTACCGTTATGGGCTGGGTACAGAAAAGAAGAAATCTGGGAGCGTTGATTTTTGTAGATTTAAGAGACCGTTCTGGTCTGCTGCAGATCGTGTTTGATGAAAACAGCGTAGGAAGCGCAGGTTTTGAAAAAGCAGGCACGATCCGAAATGAATTTGTAATTGCAGTCACAGGAAAGATACAGAAACGTACCGCTGCTGTCAATGAGAATTTAAAAACAGGAGACATTGAACTGATTGCAGAGGATATTCGCATTTTATCCGAATCAGAGACACCGCCGTTTCCCATTGAAGAAAACAGCCAGACAAAAGACGAGCTTCGCCTGAAACACCGTTATCTGGATTTGAGAAGGCCGGATATCCAGAGGAATATGATGTTAAGGAGTAAAGTAATTTATCTGATGCGTGAATTTATGGCAAAAGAAGGATTTTTAGAGATTGAAACGCCGATTCTCTGTAAGTCCACACCAGAAGGAGCAAGGGATTATCTGGTACCCAGCCGCATTCATCCGGGACATTTTTATGCGCTGCCTCAGTCCCCTCAGATTTATAAACAGCTTTTGATGTGTTCCGGTTATGACCGTTATTTTCAGATTGCCAAATGTTTTAGGGACGAAGACCTTCGGGCAGACCGTCAGCCGGAGTTTACCCAGGCGGACATGGAACTGTCCTTTGTAGATGTAGACGATGTAATTGATGTAAATGAACGTCTTTTGCAGTATGTATTCAAAGAAGCGATCGGTGTAGACATTCAGATTCCCCTTCCCCGGATGCCCTGGCAGGAGGCCATGGACCGCTTCGGTTCCGACAAGCCGGATACCCGTTTCGGCATGGAATTGAAAGATGTTTCGGAAGTTGTGAAAAACTGCGGATTCGGCGTGTTTACAGGAGCTTTGGAAAACGGTGGCTCTGTTCGGGGCATTAACGTAAACGGACAGGGAGGCATGCCCAGAAAGAAAATAGATAAACTGGTGGAATTTGCCAAAGGCTATGGCGCCAAAGGGCTTGCTTATCTTGTGATCAATGAAGACGGCAGTTACAAATCTTCTTTTGCGAAGTTTATGACAGAGGAAGAGCTTGCGACGTTGGTTTTGGCTATGGAAGGAAAACCGGGAGATCTGCTGTTGTTTGCGGCGGATAAAAATAAAATTGTATGGAATGTGCTGGGCGCGCTGCGCCTTGAAATGGCGAAGGAATTAAATCTGTTAGATCCCGATCAGTATCAGTTCTTATGGGTAACGGATTTTCCGCTGTTAGAGTGGTCAGAGGAAGAAAACCGTTTTATGGCAATGCATCATCCTTTTACCATGCCGGTAGAAGAGGATTGGGAAAAGGTGGATGAAGATCCGGGAGCAGTTCGGGCGAAGGCATACGATATCGTATTGAACGGCACGGAGCTTGGTGGCGGTTCTGTCCGTATCCATCAGAATGATATTCAGGAAAAAATGTTTGAAGTTTTAGGCTTTACAAAGGAGAGCGCTCATGAGCAGTTCGGATTCCTTCTGGATGCATTTCAGTATGGAGTGCCGCCTCATGCAGGCCTTGCTTACGGCGTAGACCGTATGGTGATGCATATGGTACATGCGGATTCCATCCGCGATGTTATCGCTTTCCCGAAAGTAAAAGACGCCTCCTGCCTGATGACAGAGGCGCCGGGCACTGTGGATGAAAAGCAGCTTGAGGAATTGAGACTTCAGGTAGTTGAAGAATAACCTATAAAGAAGAAGTAAGCATCTTACTTTGACGGTATGGATGCTTATTTCTTTTCTTATTTTTTTGGAATTTATCACATAAAATCATATTCTGCATACAATAATGAGAAAATAATTGTAGGAGCAAAAGCTTTGGCAATCATTGTAATAGATGCCGGACATGGCGGCTTCGATAATGGCGCAATGTATCAGGGAAGAAAAGAAAAAGATGATAATTTAGACCTGGCATTGGCAGTAGGAAAAATTTTAGAACAGCAGGGATATGATGTAGTATACACAAGAACGACGGATATTTATCAGTCTCCTTATGAAAAAGCCCAGATCGGAAATGAAGCAGGGGCAGATTACTTTATTTCATTTCACAGAAATTCTGGAGAGAATGACAATACCTACAACGGCGTTCAGACATTGATCTATGGCGGAGACGAGCGGGCGGAACGATTAGCGGAAAATATCAATGAAGAATTGGAAAAAGTCGGTTTTGCCAATCTGGGCATTGAAGAGAGGACGGGGCTGGTTGTCCTTAGGCGGACAGAGATGCCGGCAGTGCTGATTGAGACAGGATTTATTAATAATGACCGGGACAACGAAATTTTTGACAGTAATTTCAACGAAGTTGCCAGCGCCATTGCAATGGGCATTGAGCGGGCAGTTCCTTTAGAGGGAAATGTCACAGATCAGAGCGCCCAAGAGAGAAACGAAGAAAATAATCTGGTATTTGGCATAGAAGTGGGGCGGTTTGAATATCGCACAACGGCAAATTTTATGGCAGAACAACTGACAGATCAGGGATTTGACAGCTATGTTTTTGAGGAAGACCAGATACTTCATGTGATAGCAGGTAAAGAGGATTCTCTGGAAAATGCCCTAAAACTCCAGATAAAACTTCGCGACCTTGGATATGTGACAATGGTGGTGTCTGCGATGAGATAGTCTTTTAATGTGATCCTAAAGGATACCTATATGCCATGCGGCAATTTTAATGAAATCTTAATCTTTCTGTTGTAACATGGATACGGTTAGAATGGAGATATTATAGAGAAATCTTGATTTACAGCAGGAGGATATATGCGGTTACTGGTAGTTGAAGATGAAAAGGATATGAACAGGATCCTTGTAAAAGAACTGGAATCCGAGGGCTATCTGGTGGATAGCTGTTATGACGGAGAAAGCGCTTTTGATTATCTGTGTATGGCAGAGTATGACGGGGCGATTTTAGATATTATGATACCGGGCATGGACGGATTTTCTATTGTAAAGAAGATTCGCAGCAAAGGAATTTCGACACCGATTTTATTTTTAAGCGCGAAAAGCGATGTGAATGATATTGTCCGGGGGCTGGATCTGGGAGCGGATGATTATATGGTGAAGCCCTTTAAATTGAAAGAGCTTTTGGCGAGAGTCCGTATGATTACCCGAAAAAAAGCAGATGTTCATGAAAATATTTACAGATGCGGGGATCTTGTGGTAGATTGTAATGACTGTACAGTCAGAAGAGAAGGAAAGTTGATCGAGCTTTCCCCAAAAGAATATTCTGTGCTGATTTATTTAATCCGAAACCAGAATATTGTAGTGACCAGAGAGCAGATTGAAGCGAATATATGGGATTTTGAACGGGACAGCACATCAAATCTGATTGACGTTTATATCCGTTATCTAAGGAAAAAAATTGACGATGGTTTTGAATTTAAGATGATTCAGACGATCCGAGGGGTGGGGTACGTATTAAAAGGAAACAGTTAAAACAGGGCTCTATTATCCGGTATATCGTAGTGCTGCCCACAATTGGGCTGGTTACAATGGCTGTACTTTTATTGGTCGTAATTCGGGTTTTGTCCAATGCAGCTATGGATTCCGAGATCAAACGGAGCTTGGTAAGAAACATAAATATGAATAAGAAGAATGTTTCTGTGGAAAACGGAGAACTTCAGATTTCAGAAGATTTTTTTGATCAGGGTGATTCAGTTTTTTATTTGATCATAAGGCGGAACGGGAAGGTTTTAGAAGGCGAATATCCGGAAGAAACAGAGGCAGTTTTGAGCGAATACCGGGTGAATACCAATTTAAGCCGTAGTGTTATCTTGAATGGTATGAAATACTATTTTAGGGACAAAAGAATTGGAAAATATAGGGATAGAGGAGTTTTTATACGGGGCGTCATTAAAAAAACAGATGCTGACAGTATTTACCGAAAGATTGAGGTCATTGCTTATATCAGTATTGTCTGTGTACTGTTTCTCATGCTTGGCTGTGAAATGATTCTGGCAAAACGGATTTCAAAGGAATTAAAAAATATGTGCGATACAGCGGAACATATTGGTTCTAACCTGGATCTGTCCCAGAGAATGGAATGTGATGACCAGCTCTATGAGATTGCAACCTTAGCCCAGGCCAATAACCGTATGTTAGATCAAATGGAACAAACCCTGCAGCTTCAGGAACAGTTTACCTCCGATGTTGCCCATGAACTCAGGACACCGGTTGCAGTTGTACTGGCCCAGTGTGAATATGTGGCGGGAAAGAAATTAAGCGAGGAAGAAATTCAGGAATTTATTGAGGTGGTCCAAAGGCAGTCCGGTAAAATTGACATGTTGATCGTACAATTGCTGAAACTTTCCAGATTAGACCAGGACCGAATGACATTGCAGCAGGAAACGTTAGATCTGATGGCAATTGCGCAGTCTGTTTGTGAGGAACTGCAAGACAAAGCAGCAGGTACAGTGACGATAAAGACGGATTTAAAAGAAGTATTTTCCAGCGGGGATATCAATCTGATTTCAATTGTTATTTTGAATCTGCTTACCAATGCAATCAAATTCAGCAATCCCGGCGGACAAATTGACGTTTCCACGGGAGAAGAGGATGAGTGGGTATATGTATCGGTAAGAGATTACGGAATCGGAATAGATGCAAAAGATCTGGAGCATATCTTCCAGCGTTTTTATAAATGTGATAAGTCCAGGAATGCGGAAGGATTTGGTCTGGGGCTTCCTCTTTCGGAAAAGATTGCCGTAAAACACGGCGGAAAAATTACAGTTTCAAGTGAAAAAGGAAAAGGCAGTGTATTTACGTTGTACCTGCCGAATATCCGACCCTGAAATATAATGTTATTATGCAAGCTGCCTGCTTCGGCCAAGAGACAAGGCGGCTTGCTTATTTTTTATAGTTTAGGATTATTTTGAAAAAATAAAAAGATTAAAAAAGCGAAGTTTAATATTACTTTAATATTCCCCTCTTAATATATCAGATATCATAAGAAATTTGTTTTGAACAATTTTTAAATGATGAAGGTAAATTAGGAGGATACGGAATGAAAACACTGCATATACATATTGGAACGCCCAAAACCGGGACAACGGCAATTCAGTTTTTTTGCAGGGAAAATGCTGCATTACTGCAAAAAGAAGGCTATTGCTATCCGACGTTTCCTTTTGATTATTCCGGCAGCAATAAATCCCATAATGGATGGTTCTTGCTGGGGGCTTTAAAAGATGAAAATGGAAGACGGGATACAAAGCAGGAAGAAATAAACTTTCGAGAAGGAATGGATATCGTAAAAAAACATTTTCTGAAATATGATAATGTAATCCTTTCTCATGAGGGAATCTGGCGGAAAGCAGATGTTGAAAAAAACGGCAATAAGAATTTCTGGCAGATGATGATGCAGGAAGCAAAAGAGGCAGGGTTTCAGATTCATGTGATTGTGTATCTGAGGCGGCAGGATAAATATTTTCTTTCAAATTGGAATCAGAGAGTAAAAAGAGTAGGCGCAAAAGAAACCATTGAAGAATATAGCAAAAGAATAGACCGGGACCGCTTGCATTATTACGATAAATTAGAGCGGATTTCAGCAGTGATAGGAAAAGAAAATGTGACGGTGCGATGCTTTGATATAGAAAAATTTGAAGGAGGAACGATTTATTCCGATTTTCTTTCTATTTTTGGAATTACTTTGACAGAGGAATATATTCTGTCCCAGGAAGTCAGAAATACGGGTTTATATGGAAATATGCATGAAATAAAAAGAGTGATGAATTTTCTTCCTTCTATGAAAAATGTAGAGACGCAGATGTTTGTTATGAATGTCCTGCGGGAATGTTCTGAACTATCCAAGGAACAGTATCCCTGTGAAATGTATTCAAAGGAAGAAATTTCAGAATTTCTGGAAAGTTATAAAGAGGGGAATCAAAAGATTGCAGAAGAATATCTGCATGATTCCGACAGGGATCTTTTTGATTATACAGTGGAAGATTTGCCGAAGTGGAAAAAAGAGAATCCTTATATGATGGATGATCTGATCCGTATTTTAGGTGTTGTATTGATTCGCCAGCATAAAGAGGAAGAGGAGCAGGAAATATTGAAGCAGTCTGTGTGGCATATGCAGCATCCTGTTTTATCCATGGTGCAGCGGGTGAAACAAAAATGTAGTAAAACCGGATAACGAAGTATCGATTCATACGGTTATTGATGTCTTAGGTAAATCAAAAGGAGAAAAAAATGAAGACACTGTATATACATATTGGAATGGCAAAAACGGCGACGACGTCACTCCAGTTTTTCTGTAAAGAAAATGCTGGAATTTTAGCAAAAAAGGGCTACTGTTATCCTATTTTTCCGTTTTCTTATCCGGGGGTATCGCCGGGGCATAATGGACGTTTTCTGTTAGGGGCACCGGAAAACGAAGAAGAACAAAAGGCCAGAGATGAAGGAAAAGGCAATTTTGCGGAAGGGATGAGGATTGTCAATGAGTTGTTTTTAACAAATGATAATGTTATCGTCTCTGATGAAAGAATTTGGAGGGTTATAGACTCTGAAAATAAAAATCTTCTGAATGTTATGCATAAGGAGGCTTTGCAGGGCGGATTTCAGATTCATATTGTAGTATATTTAAGACGCCAGGATAAATATTTTTTGTCCCATTGGAATCAGCGGACTAAAAAACGGAATAAGGTCGATACTTTTGAAGAGTTTGAGAATACAGAGAGCAGGGCACGATTGGATTATTATGCAAAACTAAATCGGATCGCAGAAATAGTCGGAAAAGAAAATATCACAGTCAGGCGTTTTGAAAAGGAGCAATTTAGCGGAGGCAGTATTTATTCCGATTTTCTTTCTGTGTTTGGCCTGGAACTGACGGAGGAATATCATATATCTCAGGAAGTCCGCAATACCGGTCTGTTTGGAAATATGCATGAAGTAAAGAGGGTATTAAATGCCCTTCCCCAGATGGGTGACAGGAAGCAGCACAACTATCTGGTGGATATTCTGCAGCAATGTTCTAAACTGTCCGGTGAAAATTATCCAAATGAGATGTGGACAAGGGAAGAAAGGGCAGCGTTTTTGGAAGATTACAGAGAGGGGAATCGAAAGGTGGCAGAAGAATATTTCTGCGAGCCCGGGGAAGAATTATTTGATGATACATTTGAAGACCTGCCGAAATGGGAGAAGGATAATCCTTATATGATAGATGACCTGATTCGTATTTTTGGTGTGGCAGTGCTTCAGCTGCATCAGGAGAATCTGGAATTAAGACAGAAATTCAAACAGGAAACTGACAATATTAATATGTCATTTTATAAAATAAAGCATCCATTTTGGACAATATTTCATAAGGTCAAAATGAAACTTGGTTTTAAAAAGTAGTAAGGCAGGCAATGGAATTTCCGTTGCCTGTTTTGAATAAAAAACGTATTTTGGTAAAACTTAATAAGAATTAAACCATGCATATGTTCCAGATATTTGGTAAATTTATGTAGCTTTTATATCTGTTATATAGTATAATAAGGGCTGAAATTGGTATCCCTTTATGCGCTGAAAAGATGCGCAGTATAGTAGAAAGGAAAGTACATTGGATGAAAACGTTGTATGTTCATATAGGATCTCCGAAAACAGCATCTACAGCATTACAGTTTTTTTGTGTAGACAATAGTGAATTGCTGAATCAAAAAGGCTATTGCTATCCTCTGTTTCCGCAGACGTATCCGGATGCCTCCAGAATACGGGCTTATTTTTTAATTGTAAGACTGAAAAACAGGTTGGGAAGACGATCCAGAAAATGGGAAGAAAAGGTTTTTCAGGAAGGAATGGAAGTCATTCACAAGAGCTTTGAGAACTACGACAATGTCATTATATCCGATGAGCGTATCTGGCGCAGCATGGACATTGAGCGGAAAGAGCTTTGGGACAAGCTGGTGGAAGAGGGGAGGAAAGGCGGTTTCCAGATTCGTGCCATTGCCTATGTAAGACGTCAGGATAAATTTTTGATATCCCTCTGGAATCAACAGATTAAAATCATAAAAGTTGAATTAGCCAAATGCACCATTGAAGAGTGGATGAATAAGGTTAATTTAAGAGCAAGGCTTGAGTATGCGGATAAATTAGATCGTATTGCAAAGGTAATTGGAAAAGAAAATGTGATTGTCAGACGATTTGATGGAAACTTTGAGGGCGGCAGTATTTACGCGGATTTCCTTTCGGCAGTAGGACTCTCCTTAACAGATGAATATGAGATTAAACAGGAAGTTGTAAATATCGGGTTATACGGAAATACACAGGAAATAAAAAGAGTCATCAATTTTCTGCCTCAGATGATCCGGGATAGAAACACCCAGAACTTTATTATGGAAATGCTGCAGGAGTGTTCCGAAATTTCCAAAAAGAATTATCCCTGCGAAATGCTGTCCAAAGAAGAGATCGAGTCTTTGTTAAAAGAGTACGAAGAAGGAAACAGCAAAATTGCACGGGAATATCTTCACGATCCCACGGGAGAATTATTCAATAATACGATCAAAGACCTGCCCAAGTGGCAAAAGGACAACCCTTATATCTTAGATGACCTCATTCGTTTTACAAATGTGACAATAGAGAATTTGTATCAAAAGAATCAGGAATTGAAGTCGGATTTAAAAGAACTGGAAGATTTGTTGAAAACGTTATGTGGAATAGAAAGCCGGGAAACGTTTTACAATAGGGAAACAGAGGCCGCATCAAAGAAATTGCCTGTATGGAACAAAGAGGATCCGGATGGTATTGATGAGCTGATCCTTTTTGTTGGAGATGCAATGATCCGGCTGTATCAGGAGAATCGGGAATTAAAGAAAACCGTCAAGAAATTAAAACCTCTGCTGGAAACAATGAATCCTGAGAGTGAAACAAAATTTTCCTGCTTTTTTGCAGAGGATGATACGGCAGAATTGGAAGAAATGATTCGCTGTATACCAAAGCCAGGGGAAGAAGTTTCTGATTTATCGGAGCATTTCATTCGTACAACGGATAACGCAGTGAATTGTATGTATCAGGAAAATAGTAAACTGAAACAGGAGATAGAAGCAATCAAGCAGTTTGCAGGTTATGAAGAAGAAAAACCCGAGAAGTCACTGTTTCAGAAGATTTTTAAAAAATAAATAGGGTAACAAGAATTATACAAAAAGGAGAAAAGTATGGATCATTTAGATGAATTGGAAGCTGAAGCCATATATATTATGCGCGAAGTTGCAGCAGAGTGTGAAAAGCCGGTTATGCTCTATTCAATCGGCAAGGATTCCTCCGTTATGCTTCATCTGGCGATGAAGGCATTTTATCCGGAGAAACCGCCCTTTCCGTTTCTGCATGTAAATACGACCTGGAAGTTCCGGGAGATGATTGAATTCCGTGACAAAATTGCAGAAGAACTGCAGATTGAGATGTTAGAATATATCAATGAAGAGGGCGTCGCACAGGGGATCAATCCCTTTGAGCATGGTTCTGCCTATACGGATATCATGAAAACCCAGGCTTTGAAGCAGGCATTGAATAAATACGGATTTACGGCTGCATTTGGAGGAGGACGAAGAGATGAGGAGAAATCCCGTGCCAAGGAAAGAATTTTTTCCTTCCGGGATGCCAATCATGCCTGGGATCCAAAAAATCAGAGGCCGGAGATGTGGAAGCTCTTTAATACGAAGATCAATCAGGGAGAAAGCATTCGTGTATTCCCTCTTTCCAACTGGACAGAAAAAGATATCTGGCAGTACATCAAGAGAGAAAACATACCGATTGTTTCTTTGTATTTTGCCAAAGAAAGACCTGTTGTGAATCGAAACGGCAACATCATTATGGTAGATGATGACCGGATGAAGTTAGAGCCGGGAGAAACCGTAGAGAACAAAATGGTACGGTTTCGGACACTGGGTTGTTATCCGCTGACGGGAGGCGTAGAATCCACGGCTACGACATTAGATGAAATTATTGACGAAACGCTTGGCGCGGTAGAATCTGAGAGGACAAGCCGTGTGATTGATTCTGACGGAGGAGCCTCCAGTATGGAGAAGAGAAAACGTGAGGGGTATTTTTAGATGAAAAACGATTTATTAAAATTTATCACCTGCGGAAGTGTAGATGATGGAAAATCAACATTGATCGGCCATATGCTCTATGATGCAAAGCTATTGTTTGCGGATCAGGAAGAGGCTTTGACACTGGAGTCCAGAGTTGGATCTGCCGGAGGAGAGATTGACTATTCCCTGTTATTGGACGGTTTGATCGCAGAACGGGAACAGGGGATTACCATAGACGTTGCATACCGGTATTTTACTACAGAAAACAGAAGCTTTATCGTTGCCGATACACCGGGGCATGAAGAATATACCAGGAACATGGCAGTAGGAGCATCTTTTGCATCTCTCAGTATAATTTTGGTAGATGCCAGCCAGGGTGTACTGATCCAGACGAAACGCCATGCAAGAATATGCAATTTAATGGGTATTAAGCACTTTGTATTTGCTGTCAATAAAATGGATTTAGTAAATTACAGCCATGCCCGTTTCCGTGAAATTGAAAAAGACATTAAGATGTTAATGGCAGAATTTCACTATGAAAGTATGAAGATCATTCCGTTGTCAGCCACAAAAGGCGATAATGTTACGATTAAATCCAGCCAGATGCCCTGGTATCATGGGTCAACTTTGCTGGAGTATTTGGAAAATGTGGATATATCGGAAGAAGGCGGCAATAAGAACTTTTCCATGCCGGTACAGAGAGTCTGCCGTCCGGATCATACGTTCCGCGGTTTTCAGGGACAGATCGCATCCGGCAGTATAGCAGTGGGAGATACCATTACGATACGCCCCAGCGGCGAAACTGCAAAAGTATCATCTATTTTGCAGGGAGATAAACAGACTGACCGAAGTGCAAAAGGCGCTGCAGTTACGATTTCACTGGATACGGAAGTGGATGTATCGAGAGGATGTGTTTTAGAAAAGAATTACAATTTAAAAGTCGGTTCCATGTTTGCGGCATCCATTTTATGGATGGATGACAATCATTTGATCGCAGGCAAGAATTTCTTCCTGAAAATCGGAACCCAGCAGGTTCCGGCGACGATTATGAATATCAAATACAAGATTGATGTAAATACCGGCGCGGAAGTTAAGACAGATACGATTTCCAAAAATGAGATCGCAGTTTGTGAGATCTCAACCGGCAGTAAGATTGTGTTTGATGAGTTTTTGGGAAATAAAGATCTGGGATCTTTGATTTTAATTGACCGTTTGACGAATATGACTTCTGCATGCGGCGTGGTGAAACATGATATCAAAAAAGATAATAACCTCACCTGGCACAATATGGATATTACAAAAGACCTTCGTGAGGCCCAGCTGAACCAGAAAGCGATCACCATATGGATGACAGGATTGTCTGGTTCCGGAAAGTCTACCATTGCAAATGCATTGGAAAAGAGGCTGTTCTCCATGGGAAAACATACCATGTTGTTAGATGGTGATAATATCCGTATGGGGTTGAACAAGAATCTTGGATTTGGAGAAAAGGACAGAATAGAAAACATACGACGGATCGCAGAAGTGTCAAAGCTTATGAACGATGCGGGATTGATCGTATTAACTGCATTTATTTCACCTTACCGGAAGGACAGAAGAAAAGCAAAAGAGATTATCGGGGATAATTTTATTGAGGTATATGTAAATACTGCATTAGAAGAATGTGAAAAGAGAGACGTGAAAGGCCTCTATAAAGCAGCCCGCGCCGGAGAGATTTTTGACTTTACCGGAATCAGCAGTCCTTATGAAGTGCCGGAGAATCCGGATATTGAAGTTGCTACACCGCAGAACAGTGTAGAAGAATGTGTCAACATCATTGTTGAGAAAATTGAGAAATACCTGCAAAGTTAGAAAGAGGAGAGATAGGGATGAAAGTACTTCATATTCATATTGGGACACCTAAGACCGCAACGACTGCAATTCAGAGATTTTGTTATAAAAATAGCAAAATATTGGAAAAGAAAGGATATTGTTATCCGATATTTCCTTACAAATATCCTGCCGTTTCTAAAACAAGGGCCCATTTTCTGTTAGGAGTCATTAAAAACGAAAACGGAGAAAGAAATGAAGCACAGGAGCAGAAGAATTTTGAAGACGGAATGAAAATGGTTTTGGAAGCATTTCAAACGTATGACCATGTTATTCTGTCCGATGAAAGAATTTGGCGGGGCATGGCCAGAGAAAAGAAAGACCTTTGGGAGGTTATGCAGAAGGAGGCAGACCAGGGAGGGTTTGCGCTCCATGTGGTCGTATATCTTAGAAGGCAGGATAAATATTATATTTCCCTTTGGAATCAGGTAGTAAAGCATCTAAGGTCGCAGGAAACTTTTGAGGAATTTGCCAATAGGGTTGATAAAGACCAGCTGGATTATTATTATAAGTTAGAACAGATGGCAGCTGTGATCGGTAAAGAAAATATTACAGTCAGGCGTTTTGACGGCGGTAAGTTTGAGGGAGGAAGCATTTACTCTGATTTCCTTCAGACGGTGGGGCTTTCTTTGACAGATGAATATGAAATACCAGAGGAGGAACAGAACACTGGATTATATGGAAATACCCATGAATTAAAGAGAGTTATCAATGCGCTGCCCCAGATTCAGGATGCAGAGTCCCAGAAGTTTATTAAGTATACATTACAGGATTGTTCCGGGGTGTCAAGAAAGATCTATCCTTCCGAAATGTATTCTAAGGAAGAAATTGAAGAGCTTTTAGAACCTTATAAGGCTGGAAATCAAAAAATTGCAGAAGAATATTTGCATGAGCCGTCAGGTACGGATTTGTTTGATTATACCGTTAAAGACCTACCGAAATGGGAGAGGGATAATCCCTATATGTTTGATGACCTGACCAGATTCGTTGGCTCCATGGGAATGTCTTTGTTCCAGGAGAATCAGCAATTAAAGAAAGAACTGGCAGAGTTATCCCATGAATTTGAGTCTTTGAGATTTCATCTCAGACATCCATTCAAAACAGTGATCAGAAAATTAAAAGGAGGAGGAAAAGCTTCTTCCAAATAAATATAAAACAGGCAGCAGATTGTAATAGTTTGCTGCCTGTTTTATATTATATTTCACTGGTCACGTTCTGATAAAAAGTGATCAATGTCTGGTTTTGGTAAGGGTTCACCCAGAGAAATCCAATGCCGAAAGAACAGATTGCCAATAATGTCATGCCAATGAAACTCAAATCCAGGTAAAGCAATCTTCCCCTTTGCCCCTTCATAAGGTGCCGGCTCTCACGAAACGCATCTATGACACGATCGTCCGGCTGGTCGATCAGCAGATAAGTCACCAGCTGATAGGTGAGTGACA
>CAYQRG010000011.1:0-3785 GCA_964419645.1 uncultured Eubacterium sp. | reverse complement strand
AGAGGGACCATGGTTATGATCCAGAGAAATACGCAGACTATGGACAGGGAAACAGAATTTACGGTAAAAGCTATGCTTAGGCATAAAATAGCCGGAAGCATAATGGGAAGATACATACAAAACAGTAACAGGCCGACGAGGATAAAGCGGTCCGGACGTCTGGTAAAAAAGTAAAAGAGGTCGGTGGTGCGGACATCTTTTTTCCTTGCGAGGTTAAGGTGTATGTAGCGTTGGCCGGCATTTAATACCATAGAAAGTAGTGTAATGATCAAAGTGGCTAAGAGGTATATGATAACCTGAAAGGTTCCGGGATTATTTTGTAATGAAAGCTGAAAAGGAGAAGTTATGGTCAAAGTAATCAATTCGACAATAACGAAAGCGAGCATGGGGATACCGTAGTGGCCGGTTAAGGTTTCTCTGGATCTTCGTTTCAGTTCTTTTGAGGAAAGTTTCATGAATGAATAGACTCCTTTACAAAAAATGTGATTGATATTATTATAACAGAATCAGGGGAAAAGACAATGATTTTTGGAAGTGGAAGGATACGTTATGAGTGAAGAAGAAAGGAAGATATTGGAGGGGCAGTTGTATGTAGTGGGGATTTGTTTGCTGTTTGGGGGGATTGGAGCGTGCTTATTGTGGGGATCTTTGCCTTCGGCATGGACGGGATTTTTTCGGGTTCCCTGTGTTTTTCATGAGGTTACGGGATTGTATTGTCCTGGGTGTGGGGGAACTCGGGCAGTAGGGGCGTTGCTGCAGAGGGAAGTGGTTTTGTCTTTTTTTTATCATCCGATTGTGATTTATGGGGCGGTGATTTATGGCTGGTTTATGATTTCCCATACGATAGAGTATTTGTCTAAGGGCAGATTAAAGATTGGGATGAGGTATCGGAATTTGTATTTTTATCTGGCTCTGATGCTTGTAATCATAAATATAGCCGTCAAAGACATTGCTCTGACGGCATTTCATATAGATATTCTGAAATTATTGGATAATACCCATGCTCCGATATAGTTCTTCTATGGAGCCTCCGTTGTAATACTTCATGTATTCCTGCATAAATGCATCCATTCCACCAAAGCGGCTTATCACGATGATAAAAGCTGCAGTAAAGATCAGAATGGTCAGAATCAGGCCAATGCTGCTTAATGCCAGTCCGGCTATGCCTTTGGAGGTGAATGTCATTTCTCCGCCTCTGGATAAAAGGGCAAGGATAATGCCTAGAGCGCCGCAGACGATAGCAAGGTAAATGCATCCGGAAGTTACAATGGCAATAATGCCAAGAATAAGAGAGGCCAATGCCATGCTGTCGGAGCGCCTACTCTGATCAGGCGTTTTCATACTATCTATATTTTGTTCAAAGTCCATAAAATCCTCCTGTGAATTTCTTTGCTCTAATCCTATTATAGAAAATCCACATGTCCATCTTTGATATCGTAGACAGCGCCGATTACTTTCGGGCCGTTTTCAATTCCTTCCGGCGGAATTTGAAGAGCGTCTCTGAGCTTCTGGATGCTGCGCTCTACATTCAGGCAGCAGGCTTTGTATCCATCTGTTTCTTCTCCTATGGCAGATTTGATCTCGTCGGTAATGGACTTGATGAAACCTTCTGCGCCTCCGCCGATAGCAGCTCCTACGGCGCCGCAGTTGGTGTGTCCCAGTACGACGATGAGGTTAGAGCCAAGGTGGTCTGCAGCATATTCTACGCTGCCAATCTGGAATTCATTAACGACATTTCCGGCAACACGTATGGTAAACAGTTCTCCGATACCTGCTGAAAAGATGCTTTCCGGTATAACACGGGAGTCAGAGCAGGTGACAACTATGGCATAAGGGTGTTGCCCGTTGTCACAGGTATCCTGACGAATTGCAGGTGAGATATCTCCGGGGCATGTAGTGGCTTTTAAATAAGCTTCATTTCCTTTTTTTAATTTCAGTAAGGCTTCCTCTGCGGGTAAACCTTTTGCGTGAGTAGACATATGTAGCCCTCCTTTTTTTATTTAAAAGTATATCATGAGGCAGAAAAATTGTAAACGGGAACTGCAATATCTACATAATCCGATCTGCCGTATTGTTAAATGTCTGTATGAATACATCGTCTGTGGACCAATCTGTGTACCAGTATTTATCAATGTTATTCCAGAAAATTTCTACCGCTTCTGAATCCATAACAGATGTCGTTTCATATCCGTTTGCATATGCCATATATCCTACATCATTGTCAGTATCTTCTTCTGCGAAATATACAAACAGAAAAATGTTTTCCGCATCAAAGTTGTTGTCGTAATAATCGATGGCCCATTGTTCTTTTTCGGAATCAGAGGTAAGGCTTGCATCATAATCCCGTAATATGATATATGGCTGAACACCTGTCTTCTCCCAGAAATTCTTTAATTGCTTTTCTGTTTTTGATATATCGTCAAACCATCCAAGTTCGTCTATAATACAATCATTGATATAATTATAATCAGTAGCAAGTTTTTCTCTTGCCGGTGTGGTTTCCTGACTGTTCGACGAAGATACGGAAGGAGTTTGCTTCTGCCGGATGGGAATACTGCGTCCTGCTGCAACGATTGCACAAATAATAATGACTGCTAAAACAATAACAGACGTCAAACAGCCTCCGCATCCCATACCATGATATCCGGAATATCCTCCATATCTCCTTCTTCGATAAAAATGTGGCATTCTCGGCCCATGGTTCCTTGGAGGTGGAGGCGGCATACCCGGACCTCTGCCCCTTGGAGGCGGAGGCGACATTCCCACACGACTGCCTCCGTGGCTGGAACTTCCTATTCTGTGACCGCCACCCACTCTTCCTGCACTGTGGCCGCCTCCTGTCCTTCTTGCACTGCTTCTCCCGGAACTTACTCTTCCTCCGCCTGCTCTGCCCATATAATTCTCCTTCCATCTTTGTTTTTGATAGTATATCATAATTTTTCTTTGTTCTTCAACTATCTTGGGTGTTTTGAGAATGTAGACAACGAAAAAACAGCATGTTATAATAGCGGATATTATGATTGGATGATGTGAAAAGTAAAGGGAGAAAACTTTGGACGAATTAATATTAACAAATGAAATTATTTCAAAAGTTAAAAAAGAAGTATTTGATTTAGTGTACAGGCTTATGGGGACGGATTTGGTAGAAATGATACTGTATGGTTCCTGTGCCCGCGGTGATTTTACGAAAGATTCTGATGTGGACATTGCTTTGCTTACAAAGTGTGACCGCATAGAAGCAAAAAAATACGATGATGGCCTGGATGCGATTGCTACGCATTTGGCAATGAGATATTTTGCCATAGTCAATTTCGTAAGCCTTCCCCATGATGAATTTTTAGAAAAGAAGGCATGGTATGGATATTTTCAGAATATAGAAAAAGAGGGAGAAGTGATTTATGGATAAGGAGTATGCACAAATTGTTGCTAAGGTGAGGTTAGATAGAGCATTAGAACTTCTTTTAGAAGCGCAGGATCTTTTAAAGAAAGAATCTTATAAATCTGCAAATAATAGAGCTTTTTATGCTATTGAGAAAGCTATAAAGTCTTTATTGGCTATAGCAGGAATAGAAGTACAAACCCATAGCGGAGCTTTAAAGCAGTTTAATTTTGAGTTTATTTATAAAGGGGATGGGACGTTTACACAGGATGATTATCAGGTGATTGCAAAAGCAGAGCGAATCAGAAATGCATCGGATTATGATGATTTTTATATCGCCAGTAAAGAAGAGGCACAGCAGCAGGTATTAAATGCGGAAGATATCGTCAGAAAGGTGGAGAGATAT
>CAYQRG010000010.1:7743-18884 GCA_964419645.1 uncultured Eubacterium sp. | reverse complement strand
TGCTTCTGCCATAAAACGCCTCCATTATAAATTTACCAGGAAATCAATGCCATACTGAATAAATGTATCCAGTATTGTGATAATCAGACCTACGACAACTGATGCAGCGATTACAGCTGCGGTCTGTTTTGCAAGTGGTTCTTTTGCCGGCCAGACAATTTTGCCGAACTCGGCTTTTAAACCTTCGAACCAGCTCGTCTTAGGAGCTTTGTCTACTTTCGCGTTATCTGCCATAATTCCACTCCTTTACCCTTTCCGGATTACTTAGTTTCTTTGTGTAAAGTATGCTTTCTACAGAATCTGCAATACTTCTTCAGTTCCATTCTGTCCGGATGAGTTTTCTTGTCCTTTTTTGTGTTGTAATTACGCTGTTTGCATTCTGTGCATGCCAATGTAATTCTCGTGCGCACAACTTCCACCTCCATAAATTCATTGTGTGTTTTCTATGCCTCGAAATTTAGGCATAAAAAAAAGACCTACTTCCAAGCTGTTCTATCATAGCACAATCTTGTATAGCCGTCAATTCTTTTTTCAAACTTAGATTGAATAAAAGAGTGTAAAGCCTTTATCCTCTCGCAAAGACTTTACACCCTGTTTTATCAGTCATTTTTAACTACTCTGTCTTTAGCTTCTGAAAAACTGAAGAACTTTTCCGTTTTCATTTTCCAGCCTTTTACGCTCCATCATCATATTAAATGTCTGCAAAAGCTGCTTTTTCTTTAATTCAGAAACCGCCATAGGATAATCCAAATCTTCTATCCTGCTTCTGGACGATGCCAGATTGTATGATGCGTTGGCATTGTATGCCATTGTATAATCCAAACGATTGGAAGATGCTCCCAGCTCACTTCTTGCTGACAGCACTTTATCTAATGCATCGTCAATCACCGATATGTCAAAATCGCCGGATGTTACATCGTAATCCTCTATCCCTAGGGCTTTCAGTGTGGCATTTGGCATCTGAAGATCCATTCCATCTCCGTCTGCTCCTGCTGCAACGTGCATACTTCCTAGAGTTCCGTCCAAAAGATTCT
Organism: uncultured Eubacterium sp.; assembly: GCA_964419645.1. Classification (GTDB taxonomy): domain Bacteria; phylum Bacillota; class Clostridia; order Lachnospirales; family Lachnospiraceae; genus Roseburia_B. The sequence goes on along the minus strand of CAYQRG010000010.1, from coordinate 17,850 downwards.
TTGTATTAAACTGTGTCCAGGACGCAGTATCTGAAATAGACTGTTTCAACTGGTCAATCTCTGCCTGGATCGCGCCTCTGTCAGAATCTGTATACAAACCATTGTAAGCCTGAACGCTAAGTTCACGGATTCTCTGAAGGCTGTCTGTAATGGAGCCTAATGCTCCGTCTGCAATCTTAAGCATATCCTGAGAAGTTCCGACATTGCGGTTCGCAACGTCATATCCATTCTCCTGGCTCTGGAGCTTTTGCGCAATCGCTGCACCTGCTGCATCGTCTGCTGCCGAGTTGATCCGTCTTCCACTGGAAAGAGACTGGTAATCCCGATACATATATTGATTGCTTATTGAGGAAATCGTCATAATACACCCTCCTTTCTCTTTCATCTCCCATTGAGATATTTTTTTTAACATAACATATTTTTCTGTTTTTCACAAGGATTTAAGGTAATTTTCAAAAAATTTTTATTTTTTTGAAATTTCTTCTAATATTATAGAACCTCTGTTACGATATAAGTTATAAGGCAGTATATTTTATGACAAAAACGGATTTATGTCATCCCGGTGCATTTGCACAATTTCACGGAAGAAAGGAGAGGGATTCATGACTTTTATTAACAGCGCCTACCATTATTATCTAACTGCGTATGGTAATTCTGCAACTTCACGTTATGATACGCATAAAAAAAGCGAATTGCGCAGCGTCTGTAACAACATTCTTAAAGTTAACAAAGAGTCTCCTCTGTACAAAATCAGAAACGATAGACAAATTCCTACGTTTTTAATCGACATCAAAGAACATTCCCGCCAGATAAAAAACGTTGTATCTTCTTTATCTGACAGTGGGGAAGGTTTGGAGAATGCCTTCCAGAAAAAGGTAGCTGTTTCGACAGACGAGGATATTGTCACCGCTTCTTACATAGGCGGCTCTTCTGATGAAGACAATTCTCAGAATTTTGACATTGAAGTCCGGCGTCTTGCTGCTCCCCAGACGAATCTGGGTAATTTTTTAGACAGCTCTGATCTGGATTTTCCACCCGGTGACTACTCATTTGATCTAGCCACAACTACCAATTCTTACGAATTTCAATACACCGTAAATCCAGAAGATACCAACCGCTCCATTCAGGAAAAGTTAGCACGGCTGTTTAACAATTCTGGCGTTGGCCTTACGGCTGAAGTGATCAGTGATGAAAAGGGGCGAAGTGCGTTAAAACTCACTTCCAAGCAAACAGGTCTCAGTGAAAACGAAACGGCACTGTTTGACATCAAGCCAAAAGCAACTTTAGACTCCATTGATGCTATGGACACCCTTGGAATCCACCAGATTACTTCTCCGGCACAAAATTCTTCTTTTATTTTTAACGGCGAAGAACGCTCCACCTATTCAAACACTTTTACCATTAACAAAGTTTTTGAATTAACGCTCCATGGGATCAGTCCTGAGGATACACCGTCGCAGATTGGTTTTAAGACCAGTGTAGATGCTGTGGCAGATAATCTGCAGGAACTGGTAGATGCTTACAACGGTTTCATCGAAACCGGAGAGCGCTATTCAGACGGACCGCTGGGAACTCGTCTCCTTCATGATTTAAGGAGCGTCTCCTTTTCCCACAGACATAATCTGGAATCCATTGGTATGCTCGTAGAAGACAACGGTACGATTTCGATTGACCGTGACCTGTTGTCAGAAACAATTGATACCAAGGAGTTAAGCGGTGTCTTTTCCGTACTGGACTCTTTTAAGAATTCTTTGTCAGCCAGGGCAAACAACGTCTCGATTGACCCGATCCAGTATGTCAATAAGACTATTGTAACTTACAAAAAACCGGGAGAGAATTTTCCTTCCCCCTATCATTCCTCGCTGTATTCTGGAATGATGCTGGATCGCTTTTGTTAAATCGAAATTAAAAAGCAGCACACCTGCAAAATCTGTCAGGTGTGCTGTTTTTTTGCCACTGTATATCCAGGAAACGCCTTTGGCGGCTTCTCTCATAACCCTTACAAATACTGTTTGTAAATATATTCTGCCCTCTGCTGCCATGTATGATGCTTCTTGGCATATTGATAGCCTTTTTCTGCTATTTCCGTCATTTTTTGAGGATTCTGCAGCAGCTCTTGCGCCATTTTAGGCAATTCCTGCATCCTAAGCAGAGAAAATGTCGCCAAGTTTTCTCCCCATTCTCCAAAAGTTTCATTTAAATACTCAGATTCATCTGTAATGACCAAAGACTTGGCCAACATTCCATTAATAATACGGTCGTGGATTCCGTTTTTGTACCAGGTCATTGTGTTTAATACGATTTTGCTGTGATTCATCAGTTCCAGTACCTGCGGCGCCAGAATTTTTCCTCCATATACAAAATCAGGATGATCTGTCCAGTCGCATCTATCCCAGCCTCCGCCAAATACAGTCACTTTTATGCCATTTTCCACCAGACAGCGCACTGCTTCTTCCCGATAAAAGGAAGTTGCGTATGAATCTATAAAACGCAGTTCCGTAATCCAGTGGTTCAATTCTTTCTCTTCGTACTGTTTCCCTATAGACAGCAGATATTCCTCCAGCGCAGATTCTGTTGTTTTATGGGGATGACGGATCAAATCAGAAAGCACTTCCCTGGTCGCCGTAAATGCGTCAAACTCTGTAATCTCTCCCAAATCGGGAACCAAACCTTCCGCCACGTATTTGGAAAGCCCTCCTGCATAAAGGACATCTATGGGACGCTCCTCCATAGAGGGATGATATGCATTTCCCTGTAAGCATAAATGACAGGTTCCTGCACTGGCATATTCACTAATATCTGCCTCCATACCTGCGTGGGGCATAAAATCGACCTGCTTTAAATTCGGATAAAAACGTTTTAAAAATGCTACATGATTCCGGTCTGTACAAAACACGACAGACGTATCCGGCGCACGCTCCAGGGGATAGGCATAGTGAAAGGGATGGTCCATTAATATGTTAAAATACGGAATCTCTTTCTCCTCCCAGATATTCTTTCCTTCTGAAAAAGACAGATCGTAACCAATGTTGTTAAACGTGATTACTCCATCAATTCTAACATCTTCAATTACTTTTTTTAACTGAAGCATCGCACTTTCTTCATCCCGGATATCTATCACATGGCAAACACAGCCCAGACGGCGGAAAGCTTCTGCAAAAGCTGTAATAAACAAATCTATTGTATCGTAAATGCCCTGAATAAACAGCAGATTTTTGGTCATAGGTTCACCTCATCCTATCTTTTCAGCCCTAAGCTCTGCGTCCTACTGCAAAGCCTATAAAAACTATAAATTTAGTCAGCCTCATATTTTATGCAAGCTCTGTCAATTTGCACTTTTAAAAAATAGGTTCCCTCTATTTTTTCTTTTACTTTTTGTTCCAGCAATGCAATCACTTCTTCATCGCTGTGTTTACATTCAAAAGGCACCACTACATCAAAAATCAGATTGGTATGTGTCTTTCCTGGCACCATACGAAAATCATGCATAGAAAATCCCTCTCCTAGCTGATGCACCATTGCCTTTAAATTGCTGCGCATATGCTCCGTCTGCTCGTCCACTACAACGGGGTCCATATGTATCACAGCCTCGCAATAGAGTTTCTCTTTCAGCTCAGATTCAATTCTGTCAATCAGATCATGAATCTGTAGTATATCTTCATCCGCAGCCACTTCTGCATGAAGGGAAATCATCTGGCGTCCCGGACCATAATCATGCACAATCAAATCATGAATCCCACGTATCCCCTCATGTGCCATTACAATCCTGTAAATATCCTTTACAAATTCCTCCTCTGGCGGCTGTCCCAGCAAAGGATTTAAAGTATCTTTTGCCGCAGAAATTCCTGCATAAAAAATAAATATTCCCACCAGTACACCGCAGTATCCGTCAATATGAATCTTCCAAAAATATCCAATTACCGTCGCCGCTAATACAACTGTCGTTGCCAGTGCATCGCTTAAACTGTCTGTTGCTGCCGCTTTCATTGCCGCAGAATCAATTTTGCCCCCAATACGGCGGTTATAGGATGCCATATATAATTTTACCAGTATGGAAATCACCAAAATCACAACTGCAATCACAGAAAATTCCGTCTCCACAGGATGTAAAATCTTGATAACGGAATCTCTAATCAATTCAAATGCCATGATCAATATTGCCGCCGAAACGATCAATCCTGCAAGATATTCGATTCTTCCATGCCCAAAGGGATGTTTGGTATCCGGCTTTGATCCTGCCATTTTAAAACCAACGAATGTCACTGCAGAAGAACCGGCATCCGAAAGGTTATTAAATGCATCTGCTGTAATGGCAATAGAACGGCTGATACTGCCTGCCATAAATTTGCCTGCAAACAACAGGGTATTGAAAAGAATCCCCACTATTCCACAGAGCATTCCATAGGTCTGCCGCTGTTTCGTGGGGAAATCATCTTCTTTTATAAAAATTTTTTCTAAAAATCCTACCATGTCAATATAAAGATCCTGCCTCCTTAATGGGATAATAACGGAATACTGCTTTGCCCAGTATTTCATCTTTTGTCACAAAAGAATGTTCCCAGTATCTTGCATCCCAGGAATTATTTCGGTTATCTCCCAAAACCAGATAGGAATCCTCCGGCACTTCAAAAAAATACGGACCTGTAGCCGTTGTCCATTCTTCTTTTAAATAATCTTCTTCCAAGGGAACCTGTGAACCATTGATGTAAATTTTCGCGTCATTGATCTCTACCGTTTCTCCGGGAAGGCCGATCACACGTTTCACATAATTCTCGGTTTCGTCATCAGGAAACTTAAATATCATAATATCTCCCCGCTCCGGAGATTTTCTGGCGTATGCCAGACGATTCCCAAAAAGACGATCCCCTGTCATAATCGTATTTTCCATAGAGCCCGAGGGGATATTGGCATTGATAATCACATAATTCTTGATGAACAGCGCCGCTACCACAGCAAGCGCAATCGTAATAATCCAGCTAAGCACTTCTTTTACTGCGGATTCCTCTTTTCTTCTTTTTTCTATTGCACTTTCTTTTGACATATTTTTGGTTTTATCCTTTCCACTTCGTGTCGTTCTTTTTAGTATAACGCTAAAAGAAATGATCCGCCACCCTTTTTTTAATGTTCACAATTTATTCACTTGCTATTTTATATCCGTTCAAAAATGCCTCTATCATTTCTCCTGTCAGGCTGATTTCAGCCTCCGAATGTTCTTTGGGAAGATGATTTCTGTCAAACCATTCTGCGGCAGATAATTCTTCTTCATCCATTGTAATCTTAGCGTCACCATCTACCTCACAGAAAAAGCCCACCAGCAGAGTATCTGTAAAAGACCAGGGCTGGCTTTTATAGTAGCGGATATTTTTCACATGCAGTCCGACTTCTTCCATAACTTCCCGACGCACGGTATCTTCTAAACTTTCTCCAGTTTCTACATATCCTGCCACAAGGGCATATTTTTTATAACGGCTGTGGCTGTCAGCATATTTTGTCATCAAAAGCTTATCTCCATGGATAATTCCCACAATAACGCTGGGGCAGATAATCGGATAGATTACCTTTCCACAATTCGCACATTGAAGAGCGCGTTCTTTTTCCGACTCCTGCATTCTGCCTCCACAGCAGCCACAAAATCGGTGTTCCTCGTACCATTTGTGCAACTGAAATCCTGTAATTCCGGCATATGCTTTCCAAATTGGTCGTACATTCCTAAGATTCTCTCTGGAAATATAGCTCCATTTTCCAAATTCTGAAATTTCTGCCTGCGGCAGTTCAAAATAATTTTGTTCGTCTATGCGAAAGAGAAATCTAGTTTTTTTATAAATATCTGGAAATACTTCTGCGATTTCTCTTACAGACGGATATGTAATTTTATTTTCTTCCATGTGGCATAGCAAGCTGTCTTTCTGATATATCAGCATGATGTCCTGTTCTTTTGCATTTACTATTTGATATGTCACATTGTATTTATGGGGTGTGATGTCCTGGATCATATGGCCTCCTGATTAGTACTATTCTTATATTCTTCGCTCATTGGACAGCATATTCAGCAATTAGCCCAACAAGCCTAAAATCTTATCCTCTTGTTTTATTCTTTCTATAAATTCATCAATTGCATATGTAACAATATCTAAATCTTCCTTAAACTTATACCAGTCTGCAATCTGCTTTGTATCCTCATGAATAATAGGTGCAACAAAAATTGAAAACGTCTTTTCTTGATGCTTTTTCTCTTCAAGCAAATGCCTTCTTATCGGTATGATTTCATTATTAACCTGATCTTGTCTGCCACACATCAAAGTAACTTCTACTAAACTTTGATATTCCTTATCAAAACATACTATGTCAGCTTTTCCTCCTGATGCCGTATTTGTAGGTAAGCCTTCATCGTCTATCGTATAATTCGGTGTTACAACTAAATTTTCAAAATTCTGTAACATAGCGATACTTGTTAAAAACTCTAAACGTACAGGCCCCGGCAAAAGCTTTAACATATAATCAGTACTTGCAGCTTTATTACACACCTTATGTAGCTCTGTGTATATTGTTTCTTTTTCATATTCTGCAGCAAACTTCTTCAATGTTGATTTTCTTAAATCTGTTGTATCAGCCGGAACAGTACTTTCCATACTAACTACAGTTGTATCAACTGTTCCGATGTACTCAAAATATTCATCTTTAGATTCAAATGTCCTATACTCAGAATATTTTTCCAATATGTAATTAATCTTGTCAATTTCCCAGGCATTATAATCTATAAAGCGGCCATTGCCTCTTAAAGATATGATACCCGTTGTACGCATTTTACGAATATATTCATCTACTGCTTCGCCACATATTTGTGAAAGTTTAAATCTATTACGCTGCTCATCAGATGCACCTAATAGCTCTAGACAGATTTCATACATATATTCATCACTATATGAATAACCAACATCACTTCTAATTTGCTTTATTTTATGATACAGAGCTTTCGCATCATTATCCGGCCAACATATAAACAAACTTAACTCTTGCCGAAAAACGCCTGCTCCGTTTTCCTTTACATCTTCCTTTAACAGCTTTAACACTTGTAATAACAAAATAAAAGGGACATTTGAGTTTGCATTTTTCCTATACGGATTATTACTCTGATATTTCATCATAGAATTCAAAAATACCATTTGTATCTTTTTCTCATTTGGTTCTTCTTCATTCAGCGCATCTACCAACATATGACCTGTTGTAGATATTCTAATAGGTTCTCCCATCGCATACTTAACAAAGCCAAACTCCATTGGCAATTTGAATATTGTATCAAATCTGGAATCCCAGCCATACTCAAATCCAGCTTCCTTATGCTTTTGCGGACTCATTTCAATTATAAATTCAATTTGCTGATCAGAATATTTTTCATCTTCATTCTTTAGAATACAAGCCAAATCAGGTGTTCGATTTACGATTACAGGCGTATATAGTTTCTCCTGAATTGCATTATGTATTACTTTCATGATCACTTCATGGGTTAAAATTTGGTTTTCATATGGCAATAAGCAATTTAAAAAGCTTACAATTCTATTCGGATTTCTCATCGTTGTCGAGAAAGACAATGGTTTGCTTTCCGCTTTTCTGTTACGCATAGTTTGTAACAAACACCTCCTGTGAATCAGCCTTAATCGTATTGTCATTGAAACTGATATAATTGCTCTTTACATCATACGCACAATATTTTTTGGACCACTCTAAAAACCTCTGGTTCACTTTTCCTTTATGCGTAATTAAATTCGTTATGCCGAACTGAATTCCTCTACAATTCAACCCATCCAGGTATTCACACAATTCATCCTCTTTTTTATCATTCCATAACTTATTGTATTCGCTCATAGAAATCAAATATGGTGGATCTAAAAATACATATGAATTCTTTTCAAATTTAATTTTTTCAAGAAAAGAAATGTAATCCATATTGAAAAATTCAATTTTATGTTCATCTACAAACTTCAAATATTGATTCAATGCCTGATATACATTATTATTGAAATCCACATTGCCAACAGGAAGATTAAAATCTCCTTTTCCATTAAATCGAATCATATGATTAAAACCATATATCAACAATAAATACAATCTAAGGAAATCGTCTTTCTCTGCATTAAAATCCTTTCTCATACAAATATATGCTTCCTTGTTGTATTTTGAATAATATGTTTTTACATACTTCTTTTTCATTTCTTCCGGTACACAAACGCCACGATAGGAACAGGATAACCCATAAAAATCTATAATTTCAAATAACGCTTCAAACAATTCTTCCGCTTTACCTGCATAACTTCCTATCTGCTTATGTAATTCTACAACATATGAGTCTACATCATTCAACATATAGGAGCTTCCTTTTGAATTTAAAAAAGAACTTCCACCACCAACAAACGGCTCAATATACTGTTCAATATTTTCCGGCATGAATTGTTTCAGCTGTGGCATGAGTTTATACTTATCACCTACATAAAAAAAGGGGGATCTTATTGCCTTTTTACTCTCCATCATCTGCACCTACTTTCGTTATGAAAACAAATTCTTTGTGATCATCAAATTCCGTTTTTCCTGCATTAAAGCATGGATGCTTTTTTTCATGAATCACAGTTTGTCCTTTTGAGAATAAAATATCTGTTATTTCCTCTAAAGTAATCTTGTTTTTTGAAGAACTGCTTTTTGAATTATATGTATTGTTATATGTGACAACAATATATTTTGCATTCATATTTTTTATTAAATCCGCAAATACTTCCGGCGCACGACTCCTACAATATTCACTCATATTCTCTGCTTGTGGTTTTAATGCGGTTCCTTCTAATTGAGGTTTTTTCCATTGAACAACATTCTCTAAAACATGATAAAATCTACTATATTGACGACTGTTGTATGGCGGATCAATAAATGCTATATCTGCCCTTACTTTTTTCACCAATTCATTTGCATCCATTCGGTAGATAGAAAATTTATCCGATGGTTTTTCAGGGTTAATCAATTCATAAACAAATCTATCTTCAATGTTATTAATTTTTCTATAGGCATCATAATGGCCAACGGTATTTGCCACTTTATCCATAGAATACACCAACGATGCTAACAGAATACAATATTCTCTGTCTGTTAAAAATCTCTTTAACTTTTCAATTTCTTCCCTTATCTCCCCTATCAGTTTAGCATCATTACTCGAAAAGTACTTCCCACCAAAATTTATAGAAAAATAATTATCCTTTACTTTATCAAGGTTTATATTTTGAAATTGCTCTTTCTGTTCCTCTATAACATCAACATCATACTCACCATTTCCAAAAAAGGCTTTATATATTACTTCATTAGAAAACAAAAAATCATTCATAATGACACTATTGTAGTGTTTATTCATCCTGGCACTTACCACTCCTGTACCTGCAAATACATCAAAAAAGCTCTCTCCTTCACAATGCTCCAATATTAATTCCTCTATCCAATCAAGCAGCTTATATTTGCTGCCTGTATATCTTCTATTACTTATGTTATACATATGTAACATCCTCTTTCTATACACTTCTTCTTTTATCCGTTGGTTTCTCTGCATCTACAAGAGCTAGCCGCGATCGCCACTTCTTTACAACATCCTATATATATTCTATTATATTTATTTACTTATGTAATTGCAAGCATTCTTCGCAAACATTTGTTCCTTCTTAGGCTGAATCCTACATACCTACAGGGCTGCCACTGTAGCTTTTTACGAATGTATGGAAAAAAGGACATTTTTCAGTAATCACCTATTGAAAAATGTCCTTTTCATATCACAAATATATTTGCTCATTTTTTCACTAAAAGAGTTCCCTTTCTATCACCTTGCGCTGTTTTTTTTGCAAAAGAAAATCACCTATCATCTCATAAAAGCTTCTTTGTTCTTCCGTTTCAGCCTCTAAGACAAGCTGCAATGTATCTTCTGGTTGGAGATGCGTTATTTCCTCATATATTTTTTCATATTTTTTTACATCGCACATACAATGTCTCCTATTATAAATCACTTCTGCTTTAAACATTATGATATCCAAATTCTTAAATCTTAGTTCAAAAACTCCGCAGGAAAAACCTGCGGAGCCC
>CAYQRG010000010.1:0-7733 GCA_964419645.1 uncultured Eubacterium sp. | reverse complement strand
GCATATAGTAATGGTGCTGTACTGGTGTTGTAGTGGTGCTATGTGGCAAAATTTGTGACATTTTAAGAAAACTATTGAACACTTAGAAAATAAAAACCCCCGAAAATACTGGACTTTCGGAGGTTTTGCATACTTTTTGAAATTGATATGAAATTATCTCTTGGAGAACTGCGGTGCACGACGCGCTGCTTTGAGACCGTATTTCTTTCTCTCTTTCATTCTCGGATCACGTGTTAAGTATCCATTGGATTTTAAGACTGGTCTGTAGTCTGCATCTACCTGAAGCAATGCTCTTGCAATACCATGACGGATTGCGCCTGCCTGGCCTGTGTAGCCGCCGCCTTTTACATTAACCAAAACATCAAATTTATCTACTGTTTCTGTTGCAACTAATGGCTGACGAACGATTACTTTTAATGTCTCTAAGCCTAAATATTCATCAATATCTCTCTTGTTGATTGTAACTTTACCTGTTCCCGGTACTAAATATACTCTGGCAACAGATGATTTTCTTCTTCCTGTTCCGTAATATTTTGTATTCGACACTGTAATTTACCTCCTTACCGATTAAAATGTTAAAGCTTCTGGTTTCTGAGCTGCGTGCTTGTGATCCGGACCTGCGTATACGAATAATTTCTTATACATCTGTCTTCCTAAAGGTCCCTTCGGCAGCATTCCCTTTACTGCGTACTCAACAACTCTTTCCGGATGCTTTGCTAACATTTCTTTTAATGTAGTTTCTTTCATTCCACCCACATAATCGGAATGATGATAGTAAATCTTCTGATCCAGCTTCTTACCGCTTACTTTGATCTTCTCTGCATTTACTACGATTACATAATCTCCTGTATCAATATGAGGTGTAAAGATCGGTTTGTTCTTTCCTCTCAATACTTTCGCTACTTCAGATGCCATACGTCCTAATGTCATTCCATCAGCATCAACTACATACCATTTTCTCTCAACAGCAGCAGTACTGGCTACAAATGTTTTCATTGGTTTCCCTCCTTGAAATTATCAATCCTTCTGATTTTAACATTGGCATATCGAATCCCGTATGTCCGGACGTTATTCTTCCTGCCATTTTTCTATAGTTCAAATGCTCGCCGGGGCTTTGGCTCACATTCTTATACTATTTACAGACCTAACCAGTATATTACACGATTCCGGGTGTGTCAAGAATTTTCTTGGAAAATCTTGCGAAAAAAATCCTGAAAATCAGAGAGATTTCCAGGATTTTTTATCTGTTTTATTTAAAATATTTGCTTTTATACAACGCCCTGAGCGATCATCGCTTCTGCAACTTTCTCAAAGCCTGCAATATTTGCGCCCATTACATAGTCGCCTTCATGACCGTAGCGTTTTGCTGCGTCATCAATATTGTGATAAATATTTACCATGATCTGCTGCAGTTTGGAATCTACTTCTTCAAATGTCCAGCTTAATCTTTCGCTGTTCTGGGACATTTCCAGAGCGGAAGTTGCAACACCGCCTGCATTTGCAGCTTTACCGCCGATGAACCATACACCGTTCTCCTGCAGGTATTTTGTTGCATCAATGGTAGTCGGCATGTTAGCGCCTTCACAGACTGCTTTACATCCGTTTGCAACTAACTGTTTTGCATCTTCTAAATGTAGCTCGTTCTGTGTTGCACAGGGTAATGCGATATCACATTTTACGGACCATACGCCGCGGCCTTCATGGTATTCTGCACTTGGTTTTGCTGCTGCATACTCAGTCAGACGCGCACGTTTTACTTCTTTGATCTCTTTTAACAGCGCTACATCAATTCCTTCCGGATCATAAATCCAGCCTGTAGAATCAGAGCAGGTTACAACCTTTGCTCCCATCTGCTGTGCTTTCTGTGTTGCGTAAATTGCTACATTTCCTGCACCGGAAATAACAACTGTTTTGCCTTCCATGGATTCGCCATGACATTTCATCAATTCTTCTGTGATATAAAGCAGGCCATATCCGGTAGCTTCTGTACGTGCCAGGGATCCGCCATAGGTTAAGCCTTTTCCTGTTAAAACGCCTTCATAGGTGCTCTTGATCTTCTTGTACTGTCCAAACATGTAACCGATCTCTCTTGCGCCTGTTCCGATATCTCCTGCAGGAACGTCAACATCTGCGCCAATGTATTTGCAAAGCTCTGTCATAAAGCTCTGGCAGAATGCCATAACTTCTCTGTCGGATTTTCCTTTTGGATCGAAATCAGAACCGCCTTTGCCGCCGCCGATGGGAAGTCCTGTCAGAGAATTTTTGAAAATCTGTTCAAATCCAAGGAATTTGATAATACCTGTATTTACAGAAGGATGTAAACGAAGTCCTCCTTTGTACGGTCCAATGGCATTGTTAAACTGGATTCTGTATCCTGTATTTACCTGAACCTGTCCCTTATCATCTACCCACGGTACACGGAATTTAAACTGTCTGTCCGGCTCGGTCAATCTTTCCAACAGCGCCTCTTTACGATAAGTTTCTTCATTTGCATCAATTACCGGTCTTAAAGAATCCAACACTTCTTCTACTGCCTGAAGGAATTCCGGCTCTGATGCATTTTTTGTTTTTACTCTCTCAAGTACTTCATCAACGTAGCTCATTTTACAATCTCCTTTTCGTCATATTCGCACATAACTGCTGTCTTTTGGGATATTTCCCGGAAAGTAATTTGTGCACCGAACTTATTTTAGTATGAAATGCGCCATTTGGCAATCATTTTCTTTATCTTTTTATGATTTTATCCATTCAGCCTTCATCTTACTGCTATAGCACACTATCCAACGTATCAAACAGCTGTTGCGTATCAATCGGTTTGGCAATGTGGTTGTTCATACCATGCCGCAGCGCCTCCTGCCGGTCTTCCTCAAAAGCATTGGCGGTCATGGCTATAATCGGTATGGAAGCAAGCTTTAAATTTTTCAAATTGCGAATTTCCCGCGTTGCCTCAAAACCGTTCATCACAGGCATCTGCAGATCCATCAGCACCACCTGATAATATCCCGGTTCAGATTTTTCTACCATTTCTACAGCAATCTTGCCATTATCTGCAACTTCTACGATAAAGCCTGCATCTTCCAGAATTGCTGTTGCGATTTCCTGGTTCAATTCTACGTCTTCCACAAGCAGAATGCGTCTGGCAGTTTGCGTTTCTCCTTCTCTTTCTGAAAATACAGACTCCATACTTATATCAGACAGACCCTGCATATAAGAATCGTCGGCATACATATGATTATCGTCAGCTTCCGGCAAACCCGCATTGCCTTTTGACTCATTTGAATCAGAACACAAACGGAATGTGAATGAAACAAGAAACTCTGTGCCCTTATCCTGCTCACTTTGCACTTCGATGGAGCCATGCATCATGTCCACAATATTTTTGGTAATTGCCATTCCAAGGCCGGTTCCCTGAATGCCGCTGATCGTGCTGTTCTTTTCTCTCTCAAAAGGTTCAAAAATATGCTCTACAAATTCCTGGCTCATGCCAATGCCGTTGTCTTTAATATAAAAATCATAACGGGCATAGCCTGCCTGACCGACCGGTTTTTCCGTAACCTGCATACTGACAGAGCCGCCTTCTTTCGTATATTTCACAGAATTACTGAGAAGGTTCAAAAGTACCTGCTTTAACCTGAGCTTGTCGCAGTAAACATTCTCGTCAGAAACATCTACCATGTCAATTTTAAATTCTAAGCCCTTCACGCGGGCATCCTCATACAAAATATTGCGCAACTCACCTAGTGTATCCGACAGGCTGCACGGCGCTTCCTCCATATGAAACTTGCCGCTTTCAATACGGCTCATATCCAACACATCATTGATCAGACTTAACAAATGATTGCCCGATGTCCTGATCTTCTTTAGATATTCTGCAACCTGCTCTTTGAAGTCGATACGCGCAATAGCAAGATTGGTAAATCCTACGATCGCGTTCATCGGCGTGCGGATGTCGTGAGACATATTGGATAAAAAGATACTCTTCGCCTGACTTGCTTTGTTTGCCTGGGAAAGAGCGTTTTCCAGCAGATTGTTCTGTTCCATTTCCCTACGGATTACATCGTCCACGCTTCGGAATCCTAAAACGATTCCCAAACCGTTGTCCCCCGTTCTCGTTCCTACGGCTTTCATCTGGAAATATATAATTTCATCGCCTTCGTATTTGCGATAATTCACATAATATAGATTCTTTTGAGTCAGCTCATTTTTCAAAACTTCCAGTGAAACTGCCTCCCGCATCATTTCCCTGTCATCTTCATGCACGTATCCCAGTATGTATTTCTCCATACTCTCTTTTAACGGCATCTCTCCGTCAAAAATATTGCTCTGCTCGCTTCCGTCACTGCGAATCGGAACCACCATGCCCGTTTTGGGATCTATGAAGCAGACAAAATTAAAATCAACGCTCAGCGCATGCATCATTTCCATTTGACGCTGCTTGTTTTTCTTCTCCTCAAGTTTCTGAGCGGTACAGTCTAAGAGGAACCGTTGGTAAAGAAGCTCTCCCTTTTCTTCAAAAAGCTTGATATTACCCATAACGTACCGCATTTCCCCGTCTTTGTGCTGCACGCGGTATGTTGTGCTGACACTGTCCCCCGGTTTTTTCAGTGTTTTGATACTCTCTCTAAGCTGCTCCTGGTCCTCTTCAACTACGGTTTTTGCAACCATATAGAATCCGTCCGCCAGCATTTCTTCCTGCGATTCATATCCCAGAATGTTAAGCGCAGCCTTGTTGACACTCAATATGCGTGAACCGTCTACTGTATGACGTATCACACCGCAGTCTATAGTGGTAAAAATTGTCTCAAGCGTCTGATTCTTTTGAATGATCTCCTGCTCATACTCGCGTTCCTGCGTCACGTCAATCGCCACGCCCACAGTTCCCATAACGCTGCCATCGCAGTCATACAACGGCGACTTATACGTAGTAAGCGTCCGCATGCCGTCTCCGGTCTTAATAATCTCTTCCGACACGAAGGTTTGTTTTTTGGTCATAACCTCATTTTCTGACTCAATGCAGGCAGGATCGTCCTGTTCCACATTCCAGATATAGGCGTGCCCGCTTCCCTCCACATGCTGCCTATCTTTATTGACTGTCCGGCAAAAGCTGTCATTTACTTTTTCGTGAATACCGTCTTTATCTTTGTACCAAACCAAATTGGGGATATTGTTAATCGTAGCCTCCAGATACTGGCTAGTCTGCCAGAAATCCTTACGCATCTTGCAGTCTTGCTGCCAGCGAAGGAAACGGAACCTAGTCTCCTCTTCTGACATAGCATCTGGCCAAATGTCTAAAATATGTTCCAGCGAAGCATCTTTTAAAAGAATCTGCATTTGCTCCCTATCCGCAAGCAAAATCACCTGCGCATCGTCCTTTTTGTTTGCCAGCAAGATCTGTAAAAATTGCTGTATGTCCACATCCGACAGATTCGCTGCAATTACCTCCGCTTTTGATGCCAAATCTTCTTTTGGCTCGCTGCTTTCAAGAAATTCATGGGTAAAATGTTCCATTGGCGGCATTTCTTTTATTGTTTCAAACGCGCGGCACGGACGGCCTGCCAGATATATATGCAGATGACACTTGTACATACCTGATCCCTCCATAGATTTGAAAAATTGTTTGATGTATCATTATTGATTGGCAATTTTGCCTATTAAAATTATAAGCAAAACGACGGAACTTGACAACTGAAAATTTTGCAATCATCATTTTTGCCTTTGGCCTTCATCCTCTATTCATACTCCGATTTTAAGATATCACACACTTCTTTATAACCTGTTCTTTCCGCCAGCGTCTTTAAACCGTCATACACTTCTTCCAGAGAATAGTTGTTTTCACGCAAAAATGCATCGCCTTTTTCTCCGATATACTGATAAAAAAGAATTGCCGCTGCCGTTTCTTCGCGATTGGCATAATCTATATTTTCCAAAAGAAGATTTTCTGCTTCATTGATTTTTCCGGCGTCAATCATTGCAATGTATTCGTCTAATTTTTCTCTAGAAACGTCGAATTTATTTTCTTCTGGCAATTCCACCTGCACATGTGTTTTCCCTAACACCAGGGAAAACAAAATTCTGGCGGTTTCTTTGATCATCCGCATAATGTAGTCTTTTTCATCATCATAATGCATAATGCTGCCTCCTCAATTTTCCAATTTCCTACAGATATGTCCCAAAGTATTTTTTGACTGTTTCTCTATCATACCCGTCTTCCCCACGCCAATATGTAACAAATCTCCAGTCGTGTTTCCCTGCTGTCGGCCTTTGATAGGACATAGGTTTCAAAACTCCGATGCAGGCTAAAACTTCGAGAATAACAGACCTCTCAGCCTTATTGGATTTGAAATTCGGAATATCCCCTAGCTTATCACGCAATACACTGGGATAATCCCCAGGACTGCAGGAATCAACTGCTTGTAATATATTTTTAAAAATATCAATATCAGCCTGCGTCGGCTCCGGAATTTGCTCTTTTCTAAATTGTTCTAGATCAAACAGTATATAAAGCAGAGTCCCATGCCGGACACCGCCCCATTTAATCCGTTCAAAATTCAATACGTTCAGATCTTCATCTTCATAATACTCATCCCCGACCACTCCATATTTAACATTTTGGCATATGTTACAAGTATAATGTACAGCGGTCATCCTACCATTTATATAGGAATACCCCGATTCCACAGGAGCATATTTGTGCGGAGTAAATAGTTTCGCAACGCTATAAGAACATATTCCGGATCGCCAGTCCAGACGGCGTGTGGACAGACTGCTTAAAAATGCTTTTACGACTTGTTCCTTTGTAATCGCATTTGCAATTTCTATTATTCTGCTGACGCAATCATCGTGTGAAATGGAGAAAGGATCAAACATCAGACCTTTCTCTTTTGCGTATGCAAAATCATCAGGAGGGGTAAACCGGTAGTCTCCGTCTTTCCACCCTTCACTCGACCAATATGTTTTGAACAAAATATTTTTTGCTTTTTTATCCATGTGGGCGATTTCCCTTTCTACAAATAATTTCTTCCTGCCGAACAGTCCGTACTCGGATTCTCGTGAAAATGAAATAATGCATTTTCCTCTATACAGAAATGTAATGTCAAACATTACATTTCTTTTAAAAGAGCAGGATATCTTTTCAGATTTCCTTCTCGATAGTGCCTCTTGTGAGGGGCAAATATTTCGTTGCCGGTTAGAGGGTTATTCGAGAAACTTTTTCAGCACGGATATGAAAACATCCATATCAATCGGTTTAGCAATATGGGCATTCATTCCATTCATCAATGCCGCTTCCTTATCTTCTTCCAACGCATTGGCCGTCATCGCAATAATAGGCAGATTTTTTACATCTTTCCTTGGAAGCCTGCGGATGGTCCTGGTGGCTTCATAACCATTCATAATAGGCATCTGCACATCCATTAAAATTGCATCATAATAATTTTCCTCTGCTTTCTCCATAATCGCCACCGCATCTGTCCCATCCGGTGCTGTATCCACGAGGAAACCGGCCTCTTCCAGAATCACCTGTGCAATCTCCCGGTTTAACTCAATATCCTCTACCAGAAGAATCCGTTTTCCACCAAAATCTGCCAATGTCCACTCTGCAACTTCCTCCTGTTTTTCAATCAGATTATTAGAAGCAAGCAGCACCGTTTTCAGATCAGACATAAACATCGGTTTTGCACAGAAAGCTGTAACCCCTGCCTCCTTTGCTTCTTCCTCGATATCCGTCCAGTCAT
>CAYQRG010000009.1:11416-19271 GCA_964419645.1 uncultured Eubacterium sp. | reverse complement strand
CAACGGTTGTTCCCCTCTCATTAATCTCCTCCAGCAGCTTCATAATCTCCCATGCGTTATTGGAATCCAGATTTCCGGTAGGCTCATCTGCAAGTAATATCTTCGGCTGATTGATCAGCGCCCTCGCAATTGCTACCCTCTGCTGCTCTCCTCCGGAAAGTTGTCTGGGATAGGATTTGTACTTTGCCGCCAAACCTACCATAGAAAGCATCTGAGGCACCCTTTTGCGAGATTCTCTGACCGATGCTCCGATTACTCTTTGGGCAAAGGCTACATTGTCATATACATTTCTATCCTTTAATAATCTGAAATCCTGGAACACCACTCCCACATTTCTACGGAATCTGGGAACCTGTTTATGCCTGATCGTATGTAACTTTCTGCCGTTAATTGTAATCACGCCTTCTGTAAGTTCCAATTCCTTTAACAGCAGTTTAATCAGAGTTGATTTCCCGGAACCACTGTCCCCCACCACAAATACAAATTCGCCCTCTTCTATTTCCAGATTTACATCATTCAATGCCGGAATCCCGGCAGAATAAGCTTTGCTGACGTGTTCTAACTTAATCATGCATGCCTCCTATATCAATAATCCAGCGTCTCCATATACTTCATATATTTTACTACCATAAGCGCAATCTTAAAGGTTATGGCATCTTCAAATACCCGCAGATCCAATCCCGTGCTCTTCTGCAGTTTATCCAATCGGTATACCAATGTATTCCTGTGAATATACAACTGACGGGAAGTTTCTGATACATTTAGGCTGTTTTCAAAAAATTTGTTAATTGTCGTTAATGTCTCTTCGTCAAAATCATCCGGAGACTTGCCGTCAAAAATCTCCCGGATAAACATTTTACAAAGAGGAATGGGAAGCTGGTAAATCAAACGTCCGATTCCCAATGTGGCATAAGCTACAATATTCTTCTCCGGGAAAAATATTTTACCCACATCAAGAGCCATTCTGGCCTCTTTGTAAGAACGTGATACATCTTTGATATCGCCAATAATCGTACCATATGCAATATGTACTTCTCTCTTGGCATCTCCTTTAAAAAGATCAAAAATCACTTCTGCTGTCTTATGGAGATCGTTATACGTTTCATTCTCTGTCAGCTCTTTTACGACAATAATATCCTTCTCGTCTACAGCCGTCACAAAATCCTGAGATGTACCGCCATAGATACTTCTGACTTTCTTCAGATCATTGCCCTCTTTGTCCCGGTCTGTCTCAATGATGTAGACGACGCGGCGTACCTCTGTATCAATATGCAGTTTCTTAGAACGATTATAAATATCCACAAGAAGAAGATTATCCAACAACAAATTTTTAATAAAGTTATCTCTATCAAATCTTTCTTTGTATGCAACCAGCAGATTCTGAATCTGAAATACTGCAATCTGTCCCACCATATAAACATCATCGCTGTCTCCATTTGCAAGAAGTACGTATTCCAACTGGCGTTCATCAAATACTTTAAAAAACTGACAGCCGTTCATAACCTGAGAATCCGCCGGAGAATTGGCAAAGCTTTCTGCAGCCTCTATATAACTCTCCGTATCCGAAAAAGTTGCTGCCAGCACATTTCCCTCCATGTCAATAATGCATAACTCTACCCTTGTTATTCCTTTTAATCCGTCAATCGTATTCTGCAGTATCTGATTTGAAATCATATCCTGTTCTCCTTCTCAAAAAGATAAAATCCTATTTCATATTCTAAGCTAAAATTGTGAAAAAAGAAAGAGGAAATACGATTCTTTTATGTATTTCCTCTATTTTTTTGTTTCATTATATTCGATAAAACCTTCGCCTAAAACCTCTCTTGCATCTGATACAATCACAAAAGCGTGACTGTCAATCCCTACAACAATTTCTTTCAGATCCACAATCTCTTTTTTGGAAACAACACAGTACAACATGCACTTTTCGTTTCCGGAATACATCCCTGTTGCAGAAATTCCTGTAATCCCACGGTTTAATTTTTCCATGAGCGCTTGCGCAACCTCTTGATGTCGATCCGTAATAATAAACGCTGCTTTGGAATATTTCATACCTTCCATTAAAGCATCCGACACTTTAGAAGTAATATAAATCGCTATGACAGCATACAATCCTGCCTTTAACCCAAATGCATACAGTCCACAAAGCACGATCATTCCGTCAATGACTTGCATAATCTGCACAACCGAATAATGACGCAACTTATTTTGGATCAATGCTGCTGCCATATCGGTCCCTCCGGTAGTCGCCTTGGACAAAAGCGTCAATCCAATTCCAACTCCCATAATCACGCCGCCAAACACCGCTGCCAAAAGCGGATCATCCTGTGCCATATTCACAGGAGTTATCACATAAAGCCACACAGAAAGCAAAACCGTAGCAACTGCTGTTCTTCCCACAAAGTTCTTACCTTTTACCTTCCACCCAATCAAAAACATCGGAATATTTAATACCAGGTTAGTCAGCCAAAGGGGAATGCCGCCCTCTGTTACTGTAAGACTCATTTGTCTAACTATAATTGCAATGCCAGTAAATCCTCCTGTAACAAGCCCTCCCGGATCTAAAAACCACTGAATTCCAAGAGCCATACAACCTGTTCCCACTGCAATCATCAAATAATCCACATAGAGACGCCTTTTGTTTAACAACTTCATATACTACATTCTATCCTTATTTTCATTTTGTCTGTATTTTGATACCGAATGGCGTAGCCTGCCCCTGAGCGCCAGCTTTTTTAAGGTATTTCCCACCTGAATCTTTCCCTGGCTCTTATAATAGGAAACACCAATTCCATACCATACGCTTGTCCCAATTTTGTCTTTATGAGACAATATAAATTCCTCCTCCATTGGAGAATCCAATGCAGAAATTACGATATCCGGGGTTGCTCCGTTGATCTCATTCACAATCGTATCCATATCTCCCCCACAGGATTCCACAGCATAACTGCCAACTGCCTCAAACTGAGGCACTTTCTCTTGAAACATCTGCTGAATTTGCTGCAATTCATCCTCAGTCATGGCCAACAGAAATACTCTTTTCCTGCTGTTCGTCATTCGCCTTAACAGCTCATGCAGAAAATCCCAGTTACGGACCTCCCGCATGCGCTGCACGGCATCATGTTCTGTCTCGGACAAAATTTCACATTCTCCGATCACACAAAGATCCGCCTGATTTAAACAGTTTTTGATCACTGGCATCTCCTGAGATAAGATAAGCTGTTTCATCGTAACCGTTTCTATAATATTCAAAATTGTATTTCCCAGATAGGTGTCTAAACGCAGCAAGGATTCCCTGACTGTATAATTATTCAGACATATCCCCATCATTTCTATTTTTTTTGAATCTGTTTTCTTATTCATATTGTTCTCGACTTCACTTAGTTTTTGCATATCCTACAAATAATATGTATGTAGTATAACACATAGTACCCTACAATTTCCAGACCTCATCGTTATACTGTCCGATGGTTCTGTCTGATGAGAAGAATCCGGCCTTACTGATATTGATGAGCATTTTCTTCGCCCACCTTCTACGGTCTTCGTATTCTTTCAATGCCCGCTCTTTCTCCTGCATATAAGATTTCAAATCTAACAGTGTCATAAACCAGTCTTTATTCAGCAATTCACGATACAGACGCTCTAAATTTTCTTTCTGGCCAATCTTTAACAATTCCTCACTGACAATAAAGTCCACTGCCCGCTTAATGTCCGGATCTTTTTCATAGAAATCCTTTGACACATAATCTGCCTTAGCATAGTGCTCAATGACTTCGTCACTGGATTCTCCGAAAATGTATATATTATCTTCACCCACCAGATCTGCAATCTCTACGTTGGCTCCATCCATAGTTCCAAGTGCAATTGCACCATTTAACATAAACTTCATGTTGCTGGTACCGCTGGCCTCTTTAGATGCCAGAGAAATCTGCTCATGGATATCTGCTGCCGGAATCAGTTTTTCAGCCAGCGTTACGTTGTAATTTTCTACCATAACGACTTTCAAGTATGGAGATACTTCCGGGTCCTGTTCAATTAGCTGCTGCAGACAGAGAATCAGGTGAATAATATCCTTTGCGATAATATAAGCAGGAGCTGCCTTTGCACCAAATAAAACAGTAATCGGCGTAGTAGGTATTTTGCCCTCTTTGATCTCAAAGTATTTTAAAATAACATAAAGCGCATTCATCTGCTGTCTCTTATACTCATGCAGACGTTTAATCTGAATATCAAAAATAGAATCCTCATTCAGATCAATTCCCTGGGTTTTCTTCAAATAATCTTTTAATTCCCGTTTGCTGGAAGTCTTCACATCCAAAATCCGATCCAGCACTTTTTCGTCTTCCACGAAATCTGAAAGTTTTTCCAGCTCCATGGCATCTTTTTTAAATCCCGGTCCGATCAGCTCTTCGATCAACGCTGACAGTTCTTTGTTGCAATGCAACAACCAACGCCGGAATGTAATTCCGTTTGTCTTGTTGTTAAATTTCTCCTGGTAAATCTGATAGAAATTATTTAATTCAGAATTCTTTAAAATTTCCGTATGCAGATAAGCAACTCCGTTGACACTGTAACCGTAGTGAATATCAATATGAGCCATATGCACTCTTTGTTCTTCATCAATGATATAAACGGTACTGTCATCATATTTTTCCCTGACACGGTTATCTAATTCATAAATAATCGGCATCAACTGCGGAACTACTTTTTCCAAATAATGGATTGGCCATTTCTCCAGCGCTTCCGCAAGAATCGTGTGATTCGTATAGGCACAGGTCTTAGATACAATGTCAATTGCCTCATCCATTAAAATTCCCCGTTCCATTAAAAGACGGATTAGCTCCGGAATAACCATGGTAGGATGTGTATCATTGATCTGAATAGTTGCATAATCATAGAGTTCCTTTAAACTTCCACCTCGTTCTATCACTTCATCCAGAATCAATCTTGCGCCGCTGCTAACCATAAAATACTGCTGATATACCCTGAGCAGACGTCCCTCATCATCACTGTCATCCGGATATAAGAACAAGGTCAGATTTTTTGCAATATCTTCTTTGTCAAAATCAATATTATCTTCGGATACTATATTCTCGTCTACGGATTCCACATCAAACAAATGCAGTTTCGTAGTACGGTTTTCATAACCGGTTACATCAATATCATACATTCTGG
Organism: uncultured Eubacterium sp.; assembly: GCA_964419645.1. Classification (GTDB taxonomy): domain Bacteria; phylum Bacillota; class Clostridia; order Lachnospirales; family Lachnospiraceae; genus Roseburia_B. Next base: position 14,096 of record CAYQRG010000009.1, on the reverse strand, counting down.
ATTTCAAATGAAATCCGCCAAAAGGAATCGTATAAACCCGGTCTGTTTTTGTCAGCCAGCTTTCTTTTTCCATCCAGGGATTTGGTGTTTCCTGCTGCAGGTTGTTTTTAAATACCTGCTTGAATAATCCATAATGATAATTCAGTCCCACACCGTCGCCATTTAATCCCAGGGTTGCGATGGAATCCAAAAAGCAGGCCGCCAGTCTTCCAAGACCTCCATTTCCCAGAGACGGTTCTGGCTCTATCTCTTCGATTTCACTTAAATTCTTTTGATTCTCTTCCAATAATTTTTTTACATCATCATAAATTCCCAGATTGATCAGATTATTGGATAATAATTTTCCAATCAAAAATTCCGCAGAAATATAGTAGAGCTTTTTCTTTCCCTCATTGCTCTCCTTTTTCTTCGCCATTTTCTTTGTCATTTCCAGTAATGCATAGTACAATTCTTCGTTGGTACAATCTTTGATTGATTTGTTACATCTCTCTTTTAAGATTTTTTCTAAATTCATCCTTACCTCCTACACTGCATTTGCAGTTTCCATGAAAAACAGATTTTTATCTGCCTTCTTTTCAATGATTTATTTGAATTCCAACAAAAACATCTTATATCATACCATAGTTTTTTCCATATGAAAATATTATTTTTTCATCATTTTAGGCATTTCCCACTAAAAAATCATAAAAAATTGAATTTCTATATTGACGGAATAACGGAAATCTGTAAAATCTATTCTATAGTGTGTCTGTAAAACAGAAGAAGGAGGTAGTCTTTGGATTCCAAATCAATCACACAACTTATATTTTTAGCTCTTCTGCTGCTACTGTCTTCGTTTTTTTCCTCTGCGGAAACGGCATTTACCACGGTAAGCCGCATCCGTATGCGTACGTTAGCAGAAAGCGGAAATAAAAAAGCCAAACGGGTACTTGCTATTACAGATGATATGCATCAAATGCTTTCCGCAATTTTGATTGGAAATAATATTGTAAATTTATCTGCATCCTCTATTGCAACCAGCCTTGCTATAAAACTTTTCGGCAGTATGGGGGCCGGAATTGCCACAGGTATTCTCACATTGCTTATTCTGATTTTTGGAGAAATATCGCCTAAGACAATTGCTACAATTCATGCTGATAAAATTGCCCTGGCTTATTCCTCTGTTATTTATGGATTGATGCATATTTTAAACCCGGTTATTTTTATTGTAAATCATCTTTCCATGGGATTTTTGAAACTGCTGCATTTCAATCCTGCTGCAGGAAATACCCCTATGACAGAAGAAGAATTCAAAACCATCGTCAATGTAGGACATGAAACCGGCGTTTTGGAACATTCCGAACATGAAATGATCAATAACGTATTCGATTTCGGCGATTCTCTGGCAAAAGAAATTATGATTCCCCGAATCGACATGACATTTGCTAAAATCGACAGCAGCTACGAAGATCTAATCTCCATTTTTCGGGAAGACAAATTTACCAGACTTCCCGTTTATGAAGATACTACCGACAATGTGATCGGCATTGTCAACATGAAAGATTTATTACTATGCGAGGACAAACAGGATTTTTCCGTGAGAGAGCTAATCCGAGAACCTTATTTTACTTACGAACAGAAAAACACTTCGGAACTCTTTTTGGAAATGCAGAAAAATTCCATTAATATTGCCATTGTATTGGATGAATACGGTGTCACCGCCGGAATGATCACCTTAGAAGATTTACTGGAAGAAATCGTCGGTGAAATTCGAGACGAATATGATACCGATGAAGAAGATCCCATTGTAAAAGTGGGGGACCGGGAATACTACATTCAAGGTTCCATGAATTTGGAGGATCTGTGCGATAAACTACATCTTCCCTTCCAGTCAGAGGACTATGACACCATTGGGGGATACTTGATTGGCCTTTTAGATCATGTCCCAGAAAAAAACGAGATTATTATTACAGAGGAAGATATTCTCCTGCAGGTATACCAAATGGATAAAAACCGCATCGAAAAAATATATATGAAACTTCCCGAACAAAAGAAAGATTAGAAAGAACGGCCAGCCCCGGCAGAAACCCGCCGGCTGGCCTGTTTTTTACTGTATCCTGCAATGTCCAAACCGGTCCAAAAATTCCTGTGGATCTGCATTGATTTCGGCCTGTTCAATATAACTTTGTATTACTTCCACTTCTTCGTGATCAAATTCCCAAACTTCCTGAACATGATCCCAAACACCGCTGCCTGGCTTTAATACAGAACTGATGCCAAAAGCCTGTTGCAAAGGTGTAACCGTCGTATACTCTTCTCCTGTTTTTTTGTTTCCAAGGGTTTCTTCCAGTTTTTTTGCATATTTACCTGTTCTCCAAATAGAATTTTCTGCCAGGGTATCCATATGTTCTTTTGAAATAAACCGCACGTATCCGGTATTATATTCCTTTCCGGAAGTATCTGCCAGATGTACCGTTATTGTTTTCGTCGTGACATTTCCGACCGCATCTTCCGCTCTGTAAGTAATCGTCATACTCATCTCATTTTCTGCATCTGTAAATTCAGATGCCTGATAATCCGGAATGGTAAATGAAGTTTTCTGTTCTTCATCTCGGCCAGGTTTCATCACGCCTGTCTTGTTGGTATCTGACTTTAATTCTTCATCTACAGCCTTTGCCAGATTTAACAAATATTCTTCTGT
>CAYQRG010000009.1:6740-11406 GCA_964419645.1 uncultured Eubacterium sp. | reverse complement strand
CGGATAACGGCAGATAGAGATCCGCCGCCTGAATTTGAGGATACTGATCCCATACGGCATAAAAACTGACAAATGGTGTTTTCTCATTGACAAAAACCTCATCCCTGGTAACTGTATTTTCTCCTTCTGCAAACGGTATATTATGTATTCCATAGTCGGATACCGGTGCTCCAAACGTAAGCCCCTTATCGTTTCCTTCTTTTGCAACTTCTCTTGCAGCCTGCAAGATTTGTGCCGCCTGTATTTCTCCGTCTTTGGCATGATACAGCTCTTTTGACTTCTGGTCTTCTGTTTCCTTTACCATGCTGTAACCCTGAAAACTATAGGGAACTGTTTCCATATAAGGTTCCCCCTTCTCGTTTTCCATTTGTCCAGTTGCAATATCCATAACCGGCTTTTCAACTGTTTTCTCAAAACTGTTTTCCGGGAAAGTATAACTGTCATAGGCATGCTGCATCTCTTCCAGGTAATCGATTCCCTTAGACTGTTCATTTCCGATATAGGCAAATACAAAATTAGTCTCCCACTGTGCATACAATGTCACATCTGCATCTGCTGTAAACGTATGGGCTCGTTTTGTTTCACTTAATATAAGCTCATCATCACTTGTAATTTCTGGAGTCAGGCTCCAGCCCTTAAAACGGTACAGATCGGAAAATTCCTTATTCTTAACAACTGCTTTTCCATAGCTTACAGTTATTGTTTCTCCTTTTTCTTTCCACCTGGCATTGGGACATAATACCGGAACATCATAAACAGAACCCGTTTCATCTTTTTCAATCAGTTCCATATCCTCTTCCTTTAAATTTGGATCAAACTGAACAACGCTCATATCCTCCCAGGCTGCATAGACCGTACTGTCTTTTGTAAAATACTTATAATCTCCTGCACGATTGATATTGGCATTCAGAGAACCATCTGGTTTGATCACCTGAAAACCTTCTCCGCCTTTCTTTGTATAATAGCCGGCAAACTGTTGTTTTCGTCTTCCCTCCAAAAGAGCTGCGTCTGTTCTCTCCTTTTCCGGAATCTGTATCTTATTAGCCCAAAACTGTGATTTTAATGCATCATCTGCATAATAACCTTTGGAATAGTGTTCAAATACCGTTTTTGTTCCAGATTCTATATTTGCCCTCTGGTTATCCAGTTTAATCTTAAAAATTCCAGGCTCCCAGATTGCATATCTTAAAACTTCATCGTTGTGAGTAAGAGAAAGATTTTTTACAGATTTATTTGCCTTCACTCCTCCATCCGGTGATTTACCCCAGCCAAGGAATCGATATCCCACTCGCTCAAACTCGTTTTTTCTCAGATCAAAAACCTGACCGCAATAAACTCTCTGCGATTCCGTTTTGCCTCCTGTAGCACCATTTCCTTTATATACAACACTGTATTCCTTTCTAGGAATATAAACGTCCTGATAAGATGCCTGTGCCGAAGCTATGGAAGATTCTAAAATACCTTTTTGAAACTCTTCTGAAGGTATCCTGGTCCACATTGGAATCGTTTCTCCAGAAGCATAATAAGTATCTCCCCGGTCTGTTCCTGTAGGGGATTCTTCATAACTGCCATCCGTATTCATTTCCCAATAGTGTATGGGATGCAGGTATTTGACATTCCTCTGCCAAAAAGCGCCGTTTACATCTGTACCTCCACAATTTCTACTGCATTCTTCCCAGTATTTTCCTTTATAAATTCCGTTGTTGTCTTCAGTCTTTGCTACATAATTGTGCGCTAATCGAGGTATTACAGAAGATGTAGATACCGTCCAGGTCCTGTCGCAAGTGGAACAACTGTATGTAGTTTCCACTGTTTGAGATCCCTGCCGCAGACAGGTAGCCGTCGTATTAACTGTACTTCTTGTAGAAGAAGCAATGTTATGTGCAGTAAGCGGCAAACGGTAAACAATCCCGTCTTTATTTTCATCCGTATACAAATCCCTGCTTCCGATATCTACAGTCGTCACCATCTCTGTTTGCCCACATCTTTTTCCAGATGCGCTAGACAGATCCCAAAATCCACCGTGATACGTACCGTCCGCATAAGCTCTCTGCCGGGCAGTTCCCGACGCCGGCTTCACCTGATAATTAAATATATACCAGTAATGTGCCTTTAATCCTGATACCTGATCCCCTACAATAGAAAATGTGCTTTTATTCCACAAATCCGAACTATAATTCAATGCATAATTAACCGGTTTTGAAACTTTTACATTTCTGACTTTTAATCGCCATACAACAGGATTTCCGCTATCTGCCGAATCACAATTTTCAATCCTATGCGTACACTGACTGAAATCAAATGCGGAACTTCCCTTTACAAAGGTAATTCCATATTCTCCGCTGTTCTGGTCATCCGTACTACGGTCTTTCATCCAACAATAGATAATCGCGTTATTTTGATTTGCACTTGTATCCAGTTTGATGCAGCTTCTCGTTCCAGTATTGCTTCCATAGGCGAACACATGATATTTCTGTGCCTGAATCTCATATTCATCTCCTAGGCTGCCGCTTGTTACAATATCATACAAGCGTCCTTCTTTTCGGATGATCTCTGTTTCATTTCCCGCTTCATCAAAGGAATGTTCCGAGTAAATTACTTCCTGGGAAAATAACGTATCCATGGAAAGCAGCTGACTTATCTCTTCTTCACTTAATCTGTCTAAAAAAACTCTTCGCTCGATATTCGTAGCATTTCCAATATAACGGTTCAATTCTTCTGTGGAAATATGTTTCCAGTCACAGGCAAGAATCTCCGGCAGCTCTTTCTGCTCCGTATCTTCTTCTGTCTTTTCAGGTATTTTCAAAGAATCCGGCACAAGCAGGCCATTTCCATATAACGGATCTTTACCTTCTTCTCCTAAATCCTTTGCCAAATGATTTAATATTTCTATTATTTCTTCATAGGAACTGTCATTTTTACAGGCTTTCTGTCCGGCAATCACAGCTGATACAATTGCTGCGGACACCGACGTGCCTTCCTGCTTTTTTACTTCCCCATTCAGACACGTTGCATGCATGGTGCCATAAGCGCAATAATCTACCGTTTCTCCATAATTGGAATAAGATGCTTTGATATTTTGCTCATCAACAGCCGATACAACAATTGCCTCTTCCAGATTTGCCGGAGAAAAATTTTGCACATCCTCTCCGGCATTTCCTGCGGATACAACAACGAAAATTCCTTGTTCTCTTGCTCTTTGGACTGCGCCATGAACAATTTCCGAACCTGAAGCTTTATACGCGCTCATACTGATATTGATAATATCAGCTCCGTTTTCCATCGCATAGCAGATGCCGAGATAAAGTTTCAAGGCTGACGTCTTTCCTGTTTCATCAGCAGCTTTCACCGGCATAACTTTCACACAATCCGGCGTATGGTCTAAAATAAGATTCGCCATAGCCGTTCCATGACCGTTTTCATCTGAAATCCTATCCTCGCCGGATAAATCCATGCCTCCAATAACTCTGTCTCCTTTGCCTCCTTTTTCATCATAACCAGTGTCTAATACAGCAGCAATAATGTCTCTGCTATTCGAAAGATTTCCTTCAACATTAAAATCTTGTGATTCAATTCCTTCATTTTCTGCAATATCTGTTTCTGTCACTGCTGTGGTAGTCTCATAGGACGCATCCGCCTCCACGGTCAGATTAGGTATCTTTTGCAAAGCCTCATAAGCGGCTTTTGTCTCTTCCTGCGAACTATAACTTAACACATAAAGATGATCATATCCCGAAATGACGCTTTCTGCTCCCAAAACATCAAACTCCTCTTCACTTCTTACCAAAAGACGTTTGTTCTGCCAGGGATTCTCTTTCGCATTTTTTGTCGAATCTTCTGCATCGTCTGCAATTTCTTCTGCAGCCGCCTCCAAAAATGAAGGAAAGTCCGACACTTCTGTAAATTTCGTTTCTTCTTCGGCAGCCTCTGTTTCTTCTGCTGCGATCTCTTCTAATACCGTTTCTTGAGCTATTGTTTCCGCTTCTTTCGTATGTCCTGATATGGACATAGAGGTCATGCCCAAAGAAAAAACCAAAAACCATGCTATTATTTTTTGTTTCAATTACATTCCTCCCATATTATTCAAATACTGCAATCAGATCTGTATCTTCTGATACTGCATAGGGAGCGTGCTCCGATGCCAGCACTTGTTTTGCTCCATTTGTACCGGTTACGGAGATACTTTCTGCCTCTCCAACGCCTCCGGTCACAAAACGCCAGCACCGAAATACTTTCCCTTCCTGCTTTGGCGAAACGGGAATACTGCACAAAGAATCTTTTAACAGGGTATACTCCTTATAAACCTGATCCGCTACATAAAAACGAACTGTTTTGTATACCGCCTCTTCTTCTTTTACTTTATCAAAAATGACTGTTCTCACCTCTGACACCGTTCCCTCTTTTCCGTTTGGATGTTTAAATTTTTCTGTTATTTCCACAGACAGAATTCCAAGTTCGTAATCCGCCTCCAGAATAGATACTTTCAGATCTGAATCACTGTTTGTCTGTATCAGCAGTGCTTTTAAAAAATCTGCAACAAAGGTCTCGTTCTCTTCGATTGTATAGTTATTTTCACTCATAACGCCCGAAAGCGTCGCATCAATTGCCTGGGAAAGAGCCGTATCTGTTTCTCCTTTACGTATACTCCTGCCATATACCGTAAGCA
>CAYQRG010000009.1:0-6730 GCA_964419645.1 uncultured Eubacterium sp. | reverse complement strand
TACTTTATCCTTTCTCAATTGCTTGTCACAGGCAGCCTGTACTGTTCGTATGTCTGTTTCTTCTCTGCGTCCACAGCTTTTACATATACGGTATAAATCCCTGTTTCTGCAAAAAGAAAACTCTTCGTATCCCCAGATTTCAGGTGTCGTTTTTTGTTTTCTTTTGTCGAATACAACACACTCGCTCCCAAAGGATTTACGATATCTGTGATTTCTACTGCAACAGGATTACCCTCTGCATCTTTTGCCTCAAACATATTTTCCAGATTTACAGCCGCACCGACAAGCGTCTTTGCATAGGTATAGGTGATTTCCGGCTTTTCTCTTGCCATAACAGCCTTTACCACATCTGTATCCGTATAATCTGAGGGATTGCTCTCGTTCACATCCTCCAGGGCTTTATCATAGATCACTTCTATAAATCCGATTTTTCCATTTGACTGCATCCGAAACAAAATTCCCAAAACGAGTACTGACGTCGCACAGATTAAAATGGCTCTGCCATACTCTTTCATCAACGTAACCATAATTCCTCCTAACAGGCAGCCTCTAACATACAGGTAATATACATCCGAAGAATACCTGCATCGGTATTGCCAAGCAAAAGCATTACTGCTCCAATCACCACAACTGCAACAGCGATTCCTATGATCAGCTCACCACCCTGATTTACTGCTTCATCCATATTTTTACCTCTTTTCTCTAAAATGCCGTAAACGCGCCCATGGATACTGCCATAAAACCCAGTACCATAGCTGCCAAGACAACATATAAAATTGCCTCTCCATAATCTTCAAATAATACGCTATTCATTTTTCCTCCTTTTCCTGCCTGATGCTAAAAAGCTTCATTTTGCAAAACCTCTCAGGCAATTTGACGTTTCCAATCCCAAAAACGGGAGTCTGCTTTTATAATTGACTGTTACATAAGCTGCTGTCACATCTGACGTATCTGATGCCGGAGCGCTTTCGTTGTAAGTGCTGTGGGAACCGTCACCGGAAGATACATCAATACTCACTTCATAATTCTGATCTACTCCGTTTTGAATGCAGGCATTCATTACAGACGGCGCAAAATTACTGTTTTGCAGTTCTTCAATCACATCCTGTTTATAACTGGATGCCTGATTCACATCCGTCTGATAATTTACGATGCCCACTCCAAGAAACACCACAAGGGAAAAGAAAAATACTCCCATAAAAGATTTTATAATAACAGACATAATGTTTCCTCCTAATCTAATATAAATTTGTTGACATAAACGCAATGGTTACCAATGTCATATCCACAATCAGTTTTCCTCCTCCAATTATGGAAGGGAATAAAAACTGCCAGTACAATGCCGCTAAGCGGTTGTCATTGGACAGACTTTCGCTCTGTCCCAGCAAAGACGTATTCTTGGATAAAATCTCATCAATCTGCAATGAGGCATCTCCTCCCCTTCCGGAGGAAATGGAATACAGCATGCCCATTGCGGACTGAATTTCCATGATACCAAATTCCTTCATAAAATTCATATAAGGCTCATTGGATTCCGGATTTTCCATAATCAGACTCTGCATTTCTTCTAAGCTTTCCTCTAATATGGCAGGCGCCTCCTCCATGGATCTGGCTATTGCCGTATTCACGTTTTCAGAAACCTGTAACAACAGGGAAATTTCCATTAACCACTGGGGAAATGCTTTTGTGATTTCCTCACCGCATCGCTTCCGGGCCAGTTTATAACCGATTTTGTGCTGATTGATCATGAAAAAGAAAAGTAATACACATAAGACTGCCGGATACTTCCATTTCAACAAAAGAAATATCACGCCAAACCCGGCCGTTATAGCAGACCATATCAGACTCTTTCGCTTTTCTCTGTCAAAATCGTAGTATTTTACTTTCTGATAAAGCCTGCGCTGTTCCTCATCTGTCAACGCCGATTCATTCCGCAGCCAGTTGACTGCTGCCATGCTGTCTGCTTTGATATAAGTCCGCATGGATATCAGGATCATGGCTACCGTGCCGATTTTATAAATGAGTGACGTTGTAATATCCACCGTAGGCGCGAATTTTAAAATGACCAGAGGCGTAAAGAGACACACGCCGCAGACAAGTATCAGCGCGATATTCACCATACGCTGCCTGTTCTTGCATTCCTTTTGGAATTTACAGGTTTCCGTCTCCCATACTGCTCTGCCGGACAATAAAATCTTTATGGAGGATTCATAATCTCCTCCGATTTTTTCCGTCTTCAACATCAGCGCATGGACATCCTTTAACCTCTGACATTTATAATTTTTCTCAATCATTTTTAAGCCGGTATCCAGGGAATTATCTTCGGAATATTCATATAAAATATACTGAATTGCCTCTTTGATGCATTCTCTCATGGGAGAATCCTGGGAAATGATTTTTTCCACATCCTGCAGTGCCGTAATGATCTTCGGCGTTTTCCGAAAGGAATACAAAATCTGCTCTATGTACATATTGACATCGGAAAAACGTTTCTGCTCATACATATTTTTATAGCCGTTGACAATTACCTGGGGCATCATCGCCATGCCATAGAGAGCTACCGCACACATTCCCGGCACTCCCAGTTTAAAGACAAATCCTGCCACAGCAGATAATAAAATAACAATCAAATATGCCAGTATTGTATTTTTCACATTGTAGGTATAACCGTATTTTTCAATAGATGCAGATACATTCCGGGGGTCTAAATAATACAAAAACAACTTTTTTCTTTTCACAGCAAATTCCCCTTTCCTTTTTGTTTCTTATCCGTTTCTCCAAAAACCCGTTTGGGATAATCCGTCAAAATATAGGTATGCGTATAAGGATCTAAGATACCCGCCCGTTTCATCCTTCTAAGAATGGAATCCGGTATTGCAACATCCTGTATCTGTCCTTCATCTACCAGAAGATAAGCATTATTTTCCTCGTTGTCCCGGTCAAAAAAGCACATCTGGTCAATATAACGCCTGCTGGTGCCGTCTGGCATCTCCTTTACTCTTAGTAAAATCCCAATATCAATAAAATCATAAATATCATTTACCATCCGGTCAGCATCTCTGGAATTTTGTATCATATTCATAAACCGATCCGGAATTTTAAGTACATTATCCGTATGGATCGTGGTAATGCCCTTCACCCCGGTAGACCAACATTCCAGAAGGGATTTAGCCTCTTTGGAACGGGCCTCGGAAAGCATGATCCAAGAAGGATTGAGCCTCAAACACGTCTTAATAGCATTTGTGTAATTCATAGATGTGATATTGTTTTTTTCGCCCTCTTTTGCTTTGTCCTTTTTGACTTTTATGGCAATACAATCATTGCCGGGATTTAATTTGTCATAATGCCATTCGGGATTGTCTTCAATGGTGATCACTTTATCCTGAGCCCTGATATAACCGGAAAGGAATTTTGCAAATTCTGTTTTTCCCACACCGGTATCTCCGCATATGACAAAATTCATTTTGGTAAAAACACAGTTGATCAAAAGGGCTAAGACCTTTTCTTCGCAGTATCCCTGCCGAATCAGGTCGTCTGCGTCATACCTTGGCACAGCAGGGGCTTTCCGAATACAAAATGCCCGGCCTGTGCTTGTTACTGTCTCATGGACCGCCGTAATACGCAATTCTTCAGATTCCGCCTCTAAAATGGGATTCGCCGGATTAAACTGCTGCTCCACTGCCATACTGACTTTATTGATAAATACCTCTATGAATTTCGGTGTAATAAGAGAGGCATCTGCTTTGACTTTGACTTTATTGATATCTGTCAGCCACAAATCCCTTCCGTTATAATCCACATCGGTGATTGCATCATCCTGTATAAAAGGCAGCAGGGGGCCGAAACTTTCCTCATCCAAAAGGATGGATCTGTTTTTCATTTCATCCATAAATTTCCTCCGAAAAGCACCTTACGGTCCCGGTATCACACCACCTGCACTGGAATAGAAATTCGAGATCAAGTCAGAAAATGCTTTGTACACAATGCTGTTTGTGTCGCTTCCAATCACCAGTGTAATAATTCCAATCACGGCAATAATTGCCAGTACCGTAATAATTGTTGAGCCATATTGTTTAAATATTTCATCCATAATAAATTTCTCCTTTTCTGTTTCCATAGGTTAAAACGGCATTCGCTGCCCGTCTTACCTGTTGTTGGAATTGTATGTCTTTATAGTTTCCGGCAGAGGGACAGTATTTGATATAGTTTGAAACACGGTGTGTTTCATAAGCATATCCGAATCCGGGATTGTATGGAATCATACAGATTCTGGACCGGTCAATGCGGTATTCTGCCGCCAATTGCCGTATTTCATTTGGTCTATTTTGATAATATTTCCCGAACAGGAAAATGACGTTCTTACGAACTAACGAATGTCTGAGATAGACATCTTCCAATTCCCGATTGGGAACGGATAAATTTAATACCAGAAGATCGCAGATTTCTATGATTTCCTCTGCATCATTGCTGCAGCCGCAATCTGTCAAATCTGTCAGAATGATTTCTTCTGAAATAGGACTTTTCTGTTTGGGGATTCCGGTAAAAACCGAACAGCCGCAGTAATGAACCAAGCCTGCTGCTACTGCTGCCATATTCGCACTTGTGCCGATATGACGAGCAATCCCATAGAACGCTGCGTGCAATTGAGTTCTCCTTATATTTGATCGATATAGGGGATTTTATAACATGAATTATTGATAAAAAGATTTAAAAGATGAGTGTATGTTACACCCAAATAAAGGATTTGTAAATAGGGTTTTATATGAAAATAGTAACAAAATATTAGGGGGAATTTTTGGTAATATTTTTTTCTCTTTTGATGCTATATTGGGAAAAAAATTGGCATAATGCGTCAGTCGGATTCCACGGTTGAACCTGGCTCCTTTTCTTGGAGATATATTTTTACTGTCTGAAGAAATTTTTTTGCATTCTCTAACTGGATCTTAGAATCATCTTTTGAAGCAATAAAAAAATCTGAGTAATCACATTTTTCACGAATACGATATGCACTATCAATTAATTTATAGGTAGTTTTGTCAAATTCTCCTGTATGAACATAAAACTGATTAAAATGTGCAATAACAGAACTGTGTTTCGATGCATCAAAACCGTCTAATATATTTACAGCTCGAATAGCGTGAAAAATTGCATAATAAGACCGATTAATCGCAGCCTTGTAGAATCCTGACTGATGATTATTTTCTGCTGCCAGCAAATCTTCCTCTGCTCGTTTCATTCTGTATTGGCATAAAATCTGCGTATCAAGCAGCATATAATACAACTCCCTCCTTGGACACATTTCTATAAAATGGAGAGATTTGTCTCCATGTCTCATACTCCTGGTAACTTACATCAATAATAGAAAATACTTTTAAGTACTTTAGAGAAATATCAGTAGATACATCACTGAGTTTCTCGTCATACTTTCTAAGTTCCTCATTATCTCCTTCTACCAATACCATAATATCTATGTCAGAATCTTCTGTCTGCATTCCTCTTGCCACAGAACCGTATAATATAACCTTTTTTAATTTGTTTCTATAAACCTGATATAAAAGCTCCGCAAGTTCGGATAGCATATCTCTCATCTGTCTATCTGTAATCTGCTCCATTCCCCAGACCTCCTTCTTGACAACTTCGATTCCGTTCTCTTTACTAAAATTACTCCCTCCGCAATGCATCGATCGGATCTAAATTAGCTGCTTTATAAGAAGGCAGCATTCCGAATATAATTCCGATCACCATAGAAAATCCTACTGCTCCGATTGCTGCGGGAATGCTGATCGCAACCGGGGTTTCGCTGATCCTGGATATGACTTCAGCCAGGACAATTCCTGATATGACACCAAGAACGCCTCCCATGCTGGTCAATACAGCAGCCTCTGTCAGAAACTGTCCTAAAATATTGGATTTTCTGGCTCCGATTGCTTTCTTCAGTCCAATTTCCTGGGTACGTTCTGTAACGGATACCAGCATGATATTCATAACACCAATGCCGCCTACAATCAGGGAAATTCCGGCAATCCAGATCAACATGCTGTTAGTGGATTCACCCAGTTCCTGAATTTTCTTCGCCTGTTCTAATAGGTCTTCTGCCTGATATTTAATGGTATCATCATCGGTCGACAGATAATTATTCAAAATGTTGGCGCTTTCTTTTCCTGCTGTTGTCATATTATCGGTAGAATCCACTTTGATTACCAGATTCTGCGGTTCGTCAAACTGATAAATAATCGGCCAGGTGCTGTCAGGAATATATACTTTGCCGGAAGAAATCTGGGCATAAGTATAGTAATCTTCTATGCTGTTGATCACTGGCTCAAACTCTTTGGATTTTGCCACAATTCCCACTACGATATACGGCTCTCTTTTTACTTCAATGGTCTTACCTAAAGGATCTTCCCCCTGAAATAAAACATCGGCAGAATCTTTATCCAACAGCGCAACCTTCCGATAATCCAGATAATCTCTAGTGGTAAATCCACGCCCTTTCTGGATGATAAAATTGCAGGTATCAAAGTAGTTTTCATCTATTCCGACTACATATCCTCCAGACAGAGAGGTATTTAAATGATAAACTCCGTCATAATCCTGTCTGCTCAAATACAAGGATGCATTTTCCACATGATCAATTTCTTTGATCTGTTTTAAAGTATCCTGGCTAATTACGGGAACGCCTGCCGGTATTCCTTCGTATGACATTTCGTATGTCCAGTCTCCCTGATACAAT
>CAYQRG010000008.1:16747-19558 GCA_964419645.1 uncultured Eubacterium sp. | reverse complement strand
AGACGGAAAGAAATATCCATAAAAGAGGCGGCGAGAGCTTGTAATCTGGCGGAAAGTACGTTTTTTGATAAGGCCAGGGAATTGGAAAAGATGTGATATTTGAGAGATGAAGAGAGTCCGAAAAGGTATACTTTTTCGGATTTTTGCTTTGTTGGAAAAACCTCTTTTATTCTACCATAAAATGGCTGCTTTGCAAGGGGATTTTTGGTAAAAGTGCATAAAAAACAAGGCAAAAAAATTCTTCCGAAAAAGTATACAATTACGGATTCCATTGTTGATTTTAAATGGGATCATCCATGTTTTCCAGAGCATATTCACAAGCCTGCAACACAAAAGCAGAAAAAGTGACATCCTGATTTTCAATGGCTTTTTCGATTTTTTCAATGAGAGGCAGTGGAAAGCGGATTGTTTTGTTTTCGGTTTCTTTTTTATTTGGTTTTAATTGAAATGCCATGTGTAATACCTCCTATAAGGGATATGGTATTGCATATCAAAAAGAAAATATGCATTGCAAAATATAATGCAAAACAAATTGCAATTATGAAGTGCGGATGATATAATTTGTTGGATAAATAAAATGTTGAAAATTTAGAGGAGGATGAAGGTTATGGATAAAAAGAGAAAAAGGCAAAGTATCAGGATGCGAATGATTGCACTTTTACTGATGATAACCGTATTTTTGCAGATGACGGGACTGGATGTATTTGCGACATCAGTGGAACGAGCGGGCGATTCTGTCACTCGATTAGAATGGCTGAAAGCGCTGACGGAAACATTTGAATTCACAGTAGCAGAAGACAATTATCCGGATAATTATTACTCAGATGTTACTTCGGATTCGGCAGATTACTATGACATTATGCTGGCAACGGAGTTCGGTCTGGTGGATGTGAAAGCGGGCGAAGCCCTGCGTCCGAACGATGCGGCAACGAGGGAATTTGCTGCACATACGTTGAATTTGTGCCTTGGATATGTACTGGACGAGGATGCATATACGTTTTCGGAAGCAGAAGAAGTGACATATCCGGAGGATATACAAATTGCAGTCAATCAGGGCTGGTTTGCGCTGTCGAACGGAAAGTTTCTGCCGGAGCAGGCAGTCACGCAGACAGAAAAAGAAAACATGCTCTTAGCTGCAGCTGAAATCATTGCAAAGGATAAGTCTGAATCGGAAAGTAATACTTACACGTTTCGAGACGAAGTGATCGTGCTGCCGGAAGATACGGAAATACATACTTTGGAAGAGGATAAGCTCGTTATTACAGACTGCCCTGCAATCATTCATGCGGGAGATATTTTCGGAAAGGTATGTAACGGCATTCCATTGGCATGGAAAGCTGTAGAAGTGGAGATAAGCGGAAATGAGACAATCATTACAACAGACATGGTAAACAGTGAAGAAGCGTTTACGAAAATTGATGTAAACAGTGAAATGGATGTAGATTTGGCAATGCTCGAACCGGCTTCAGAGGATGCGTCTTTTCATTATATTGTCGGCGGAACAGAAGCGGAAGCATATGAGGACGGTATTGTCTGTGAAGATCTGGAGGAAGTCGGGGAACGAGAGATTACGGCAGTTATTGTAGAGCAGACTGTCAGTGTGCCAAAGACCAATAAAAATTTTAATGTGGGCAATGCCAAGGTGAAGATGCCAAGATTATGAATCTGACACAAAAACATGGCTATAAGTTGGGGAGTGCATACATAGATTTTTCTTTTAAAGTGGATTTTAATTGCAATGTCAGCGTGGATTTTCTGGAAGCCGCAGGCATTTCACCGAGCTATGAGCTGTTTTATGCGGAAATTCTTCCAGGCGTATATGTAAAGGGAGTTGTGGATTTAAGCTTTTATGGGAGTGCAGATGTCAGGCTTGTAGAAGATGTGACGCTTGGTTTTCATTATGAAAATTTTACGCCCCGTCTGACGCGCCAGTTTAAAAAGGATTCTTTTACTATTACAGCCAATGCTACGTTAGATACAGGTATCCGCATGGAAGCAGGGTTTAAGGTTCCCGGATTAAATGGAAAAATTTTTGGAAAAATGGGAGCGAATACCACGGTGCAGTCAAAACATTATACAGACGGGCAGAAACCGGATTCCTGTCAGACCATATCCTCTTATTTTTATGCTTCTGTCGGATATGATGTGTCGGTGGATGTAGTGCTTTACAAGGGAAAACTGGCTGTCGGAAATAAGGATATTTATACGCGGTATAACAGTCCTGTCAGAGTGGCATATCATTATGAGGACGGAAAAGTTGTCTCAAGGTGTACGAGAGGAACGCTTGGTATGGGATATGGAGGCTGGGGATATTTTTCTCCGGTAAACTCGCAGTATTATTATATCGGAAACAGTTCAAGCGGTACGTATGACAGTGGAGATGTTTATACGATTTTTAATTATTCCCTGAATGGAGAGAATCAGGCGACGATTACAGGGTATCAGGGAACGGCAGTGAATGTGTTTATTCCGGAGACGCTGGACGGGTATCCGGTGGTTGGGATTGCAAGCAATGCGTTTAAGAATAATAAGAAAATAAAATATGTTTCGATTGCGGATAGCGTGAAGACGATTGGGAGCAGTGCGTTTTATGGGTGTACGGCGTTGGAGAGGGTGACGTTGCCGGAGAATGAGGGGTTTGAGACAATTACTATGTATTCATTTTATGGATGCACAAAATTGAGAGAAATTGAAATACCGGACAGCGTAACGAAGATAGATTCCTATGCATTTCAAAACTGCAGTGAACTGATAGGTGTAACTTTATCTAAGAAATTAAATACCATGGGTGGTGCGGCATTTGGAAATTGT
>CAYQRG010000008.1:11008-16647 GCA_964419645.1 uncultured Eubacterium sp. | reverse complement strand
ATGCTTTCTATGGTTGTTCAAAATTAGAACGAGTAGAGATACCAGATAGCGTAACGAAGATAGATTCCTATGCGTTTCAAAACTGCAGTGAACTGACAGATGTAACTTTATCTAAGAAATTAAATACCATGGGTGGTGCGGCATTTGGAAATTGTGATAACATACATAAAATAGAAATTCCTAAAAGTTTAAAAATAGGTTCTAACAGCACTTCTATGAATGAGGGAGCATTTAGGAATTGTGACGGATTGAAAGAGATTATATTTGAAGAAGGGACAACAGAAATAGCAAGCCAACTGTTTGCGGGATGTACAGGTCTGGAAGAAATTGTAATACCAGATACAGTTACAGTCATAGCATATTTAGCATTTTATGGTTGTACAAATTTAAAACAAGTAACATTTAGTAAAAATTTGACGGAGGTAGGAATGTATGCTTTCTATGGTTGTTCAAAATTAGAACGAGTAGAGATACCAGATAGCGTAACAAAGATAGATTCATATGTCTTCCAAAACTGCACGTTCCTAACAGAAGCCACAATAGCTGACAGTGTAACAAGCATGGGCACATACACCTTCAGCGGCTGTACAAGCTTGGAGAAAGTACATATTCCCAATATAAGAAACATTGGCTCCCACATGTTTTACAACTGCACCAGTCTGTCTGAAATCAATCTACCAGATACACTGACCGCAATCAGAGACAATGCATTTTACAACTGTGATTCCCTGACAGAACTAAATTTACCGTCACAATTGGAAACAATCGAAGCAAACGCATTCAACGACTGTGACGCCCTCACAAAAGTAACAATCCCAGACACAGTCACCCAATTAGGAACATATGCCTTTTACCATTGTGACAGCCTTGCCGATGTCAGTCTTGGAACCGGTTTAACATCCCTGCCCACCTACGCCTTTGCACAATGCCCGAAACTGACAAGCGTTGTTCTGCCATACCGTATGACCACATTAAACAGCAATGCGTTCAACGCCTGCACAGGATTAACGGAAGTCACCATGCCAAGAAGCCTAACCAGCATAGGAAGTCAGGTTTTTTCCTATCCGGGCAATATGACAATTTACGGCATCAGAGGTACCTATGCCGAGACTTATGCAAATGCCAACGGTATTACGTTCGTAAATCGTGCGGTAAACGCAGAAGATGTTAAAATAAGCCAAACTAATTTAAAAATAGGAAAAAGCCAGAGCAAACAGCTTTTCCTGACCATAACACCTCAGAATTTCACAGATGAAGTGGCATGGAAATCCGGCAATACAGATATAGCAACCGTTACAGATGATGGAGTGGTCAGAGGCGTTTCCTGTGGTACGACAAATATCAAAGTGACAGTGGGAAATACATCTGCTTCCTGCAGCGTAACCGTATACCAGCCAGTAACCAGCATCCGATTAAGCAAATCATCAGCAGCTATGGCAGCCGGAGATACACTTTCTCTGACAGCAAGCATTTATCCAAATGATGCAACCGATAAAAGCTGCAGTTGGAGCAGTTCTAATCCTGCTGTTGCAACTGTAAATGAAAACGGTGTAGTGACAGCGCTGTCAAAGGGTGAAGCAGAAATTACAGCAGCGGCATCTGACGGAAGCGGCGTTACGGCAAAATGTACAATCAGTGTTACAACATAGATGATAACAGTTTCCAATGTGACCAATCTGCAGAGTCCGCATCCCTATGAAAATAATTGCTCTGATTCATGGCTTTACAAGATAGACGGAGCATCAAATATTTCTGTCACATTCAGTGAAACAACAGAGGTGGAGGACGGATTTGATTACATTTATCTGTACGACAAAAATAATACATTAGTGGGAACCTATACCGGAAAAGAGCTTGCCGGAAAGACAATTACCATAACGGGGGATAGCATAAGAATTAAACTGGAAACAGACAATGGAGGAACGGCATTTGGCTTTGAAGTGACAGAGGTAACAAAAACGAATACTGTGGGAGGTTCATCCGAAACAGGGGAAAACGGATCTGGAAACATATCTGGTGGATCTGGAGGAACATCTCAGTCAACAACACAAAAGCCCACCGTATCCAAAGTAAAATCCTTCAAAGCAAAAGCCGGTAAAAAGAAGTTGACGCTATCATGGAAGAAATTGCCTGATGCGGAAGGTTACCAGATTCAGATTGGCACAAAGAAGAATTTTAAAGGAGCAAATACAATTATTGTTTCTAAATCAAAAAAGCAATATGTGAAGAAAGGGGTGAAAGCAAAGAAAAAATATTACATCCGCATCCGAGCGTATAAATCTTATAAAAATGCATCCGGAGTTATAGAAAAAGTCTATGGTCCATGGAGTAAGATAAGCAAGAAGATAAAATAAATTGGATTTGGATTAATAATAGAGTTTTAAAAATGTTTTTAGAAACGATAACACTTATAACAGAAGGAGGACTATATGGATATTAATGCGGTATATGGTTTGTTAGAGTTTGCAGTAAGGATGGGATTGTTTTCTGTAGAACTGAAACGAGAATTACAAGGTTATTTCGAGAAAAAAGTGAGCGGTCTATAAATGAAGAAAATCAACAAAGAATTATTGAAGAAGCACTCAAGGTCTTAAAAGAACGGCACATAGAAGAAAAATGGGTAAAACCGTTTTCGGATATTGGATGGTTTCGCCAGTTTATATCTGGAACACAGGGCATATCGGATCTGTCGATACAAGAAATATGTGGTCGTATCTTAGCAGAGGAATATGATAAATATGTATGCAGTTTTATGGAGCATTTTGGTGTGGCTTTTGCAGAACAGAAAATGTATTCTGTAAATAAAACGGATGGGGAATTTATTTTAACTTCAACAAAGAAAGGAAAGTAGTTATAGATATTTTGATACAATGGCATAAATGAAGAAATGGCGCCTAAAATGAGACAGAGTGTATGCATCTAAACCATTTGCAAGCTGAAACAAAATCAATAAAAGCTTTACACCATAACAAAAATCCGCTATATTGATTATATTAATCAAAAAGGCGGTGAAGGATGGCTGAGGATATGACGCTTGACGAATTAAAACAAGTCACTATTGATTATTACGTGAATTTACAACGAATTAAAAAGGCTGAAACGGGCGATAATCCAGAATTAGAATATCAGTTAAAAGTCTATAAAAACAAACTTGCTTCTTTGGGCATCCCGTCTGAAGAGTATGAAATGTAAAAAACTAAATAAAGAATCAAATAACCGAAGGTGTAAAGTCTTTTATTGGATTATTAAGGTTTTGCACCTTTTTAATTTGCAGAAATAGAGAGAATCAGAATCAACAGATGAAAAATTGACTTCCTAGAAATTTCCATGCTACAATGACAAATAACATGACACAGAAACGGGGTGATACCGATGAAATGCATTTTGATGCATAAACGAATTGCGGCAGCAGAATTAGATTTGGATGATGAAACCAGTTTTATAAAAAAAATAAACAATATATATGCACCGGAGCATTTACCTGTCGGCATCCCTATGAAAAAAGGAATTGCAGACCGCTCAGCTTTCAATGCATGGTGGATGGACCGTTCGATTCCTGCAAGCCGTTTGGGTATTCGTGAGGCATTAGAAACGATGGAAATAGCAGATACAAAACAGCTATTGATCCGTTGTTTTGGGTTGAGCCTTTCCGATCAGTACTGGATGAAACCGGAACACACAGCGCTTACATGGGATCAGGTCAATTTTTTCCACAATTCATTTTCGGATGATATGGGAGACATATTATTTGGAAAGACTAAGAAAGGGAAAGACTTTGATTTTATTTCTCCCGATAATACTTCGGATGGATTTCTGAAAAAAAGGTGGAAGATCATAGACGGCAGACGATGCCTGATCAAGAGCGGCAGCAATCCTTTTCAGCAGCAGCCTTTCAACGAGGTTATTGCCGCAGAAATTATGCAGCGGTTAGGTGTAGCCCATGTTCCATATACGGTTATTTGGAGAGAAGGAATCCCTTACAGTGTGTGCGAAGATTTTGTAACAGAGGATACGGAGCTGGTCAGTGCATGGCGTATCATGCAGATACAGAAAAAAGAGAACAATATATCCGTGTATCAGCATTTTGTAAATTGCTGCAATACGCTGGGAATCGATATTGTATCGGATCTTGACCGTATGATAGTTACAGATTACGTGATTGCCAATGAAGATCGGCATCTAAATAATTTTGGTCTGATTCGTCATGCAGAAACATTGAAATGGATCGGCTTTGCTCCTGTCTATGACAGCGGTTCTTCTCTCGGCTATGATAAAACAGCCGTACAGATTCGTTTGGAAAAGGATATTGTCTGTAAGCCTTTTAAAAAGCATCACGACGAACAACTGAAACTGGTATCTTCTTTTCAATGGATTGATTTTGACAGGCTTGCTGATGTAAAAGAAATGATAGCAGATGTTTTCAGTGACGAAAGGGCAAAGGATTTTATGGATGAGAACCGGATTTCTGCTATTTGCGCTGCAATGGAAAAACGCATACAAAAGCTTAAGAATATTGCCATGATGCACCGCCCATATTGCCCTGCAGTCACAACAGAGGATGATGTAGAAAAAGATATTGCCGAGGATTATACTTCCAAATAAATATGAAAAGGTTATTTGTTCATAAACAGGATAAATAACCTTTTTTGTTGTAAGAATGTAGAAAATCTTGTAAAATAAATCATTATGGCATACAATATATATCACGCATATCAATTTACAGGGAGGTTATTCATGTTAGAATTAAGGAATATATCCTATGAAGTAGAGGATGATCAGGAGAGCCGCGAGATATTAAAAAATATCAACCTCACCATCGACGATCATTTTGTAGCGATCACAGGTCCCAACGGAGGAGGTAAATCTACGTTGGCGAAGATTATTGCAGGAATTATTAAACCCACATCAGGTCAGATTTTTCTGGATGGAAAAGACATTACAGAACTGAATATCACAGAACGGGCCAATGCGGGAATCAGCTATGCATTCCAGCAGCCGGTGCATTTTAAAGGACTTACAGTGAAAGATCTGGTTTCTCTGGCGGCAGGACGTAAGATGTCGGTGTCTGAAATCTGTGAAATTTTATCGGAGGTAGGCCTATGCGCAAAAGAGTACATTGACAGAGAAATCAACAACAGCCTTTCCGGAGGAGAGTTAAAGAGAATTGAAATAGCCATGATCACGGCAAGAGGGACCAGGCTTTCTATTTTTGATGAGCCGGAAGCGGGAATTGATCTTTGGAGCTTTAACAGCCTGATTCATGTGTTTGAACGGATGCGCAGGGAGATCAACGGCATGATTTTAATTATTTCTCATCAGGAGCGGATTTTAAATATTGCGGATCAGATTGTTCTGATTGCAGACGGTCTTGTTTCAGCGGTGGGAAGCAAAGAGGAGATTATGCCGAAGCTTTTGAATACAGAGGGAGCATGCAGCGCATTAACCGAAAAAGTACAATAAGGAGGCAGTCATGGATAAGATTGAACAGAATATGTTAGAGCAGGTGGCGGGACTTCACGAAGTTCCGGCAGGCGCATATAATATCCGTTCCAACGGAAAAATGGCAGGCAGAAATACAACTGCCAATATTGATATTATTACAAAAGAAGACAAGCAGGGAATTGATATCCGCATCAAAC
>CAYQRG010000008.1:6671-10998 GCA_964419645.1 uncultured Eubacterium sp. | reverse complement strand
AAACCCGGCACGAAAAGGGAAAGCGTGCACATTCCGGTTATTTTAAGCGAAAGCGGTTATCAGGAAATGGTATATAATGATTTCTATATCGGAGAGGACTGTGATGTAACAATTATCGCAGGCTGCGGCATTCACAACTGCGGTGTAGATACTTCCAAGCACGACGGCATCCATACCTTTTATATAGGTAAAAATGCAAAAGTGCGCTATGTGGAAAAGCATTACGGAGAAGGGGACGGAAACGGTGAAAATATCATGAATCCCCAGACCATTGTTTACTGTGATGAAAATGCCCGTCTGGAAATGGAGACAACCCAGATCAAGGGGATTGACTCTACCAACCGTATTACAAAGGGAGAATTAAAAGCAGGAGCCAGCCTGGAAGTAAAAGAAAAAATTATGACTCACGGAAAGCAGTATGCGAGAACGGAATTTGAAGTAGATTTGAATGGAGAGAACTGCAGCGCAAATGTCATTTCCCGTTCGGTGGCAAGAGATACTTCAAAGCAGGAATTTTTCTCAAAAATTAATGGAAATGCAGCCTGTGCCGGACACAGCGAATGCGATGCGATCATTATGGATGATGCGATTGTAACGGCAAGCCCACAGCTTACAGCCAATCATGTAGATGCCGGACTGATCCATGAGGCTGCCATTGGAAAGATTGCGGGAGAACAGCTGGTTAAGCTGATGACGCTTGGATTAACAGAAGAAGAAGCAGAGGCGCAGATTATCAGCGGATTCTTAAAATAATACGAAAATCATTGATTTTCGTATTATTTTTGTAAAAACCGGAATTTTTCATCCTCTTGATTACCGAAGGGTGAAGATGCGCTTCCGGAAATATTTGATTTGCGCAGACATTCGGTACATAAAGAGCCAAATGTGATAGATTTTCCGCAGTGCTGGCAGTGAAGATTTTTCATAGTCTTAGGTTGAAGGTCTTTATATTCAATCCTGCCTTCACGAATCCAGCCTTTTACTTTAAAGAGCGGAATGTCAAATTCCTTTGCAACATCAAATTCTGTTACGTCATTTTCACGGATAAAATCTTTTACCTGCGAAAAAAGGAGACGCTCTTTGCAGGCAGGGCAGGTTGTATCCGGATAGTCTGCGGGAAGGTCACGATGACATTCTTTGCAAATCTTGAGATTGTCACTAAACAATGATTGTGTTAACCGTGTTGCCATTTTATGGGAAACCTCCTTTTTGTATCAATATTCAAGCTGCTTAACTTAATGGTGTGAAAGCAACCATTCCAATTTAGTATATCATACTGGAACATGGAAAGGGAAGATATCAATGAAATTTTTTCATGACACTTTAAATAAAAATGAAGCGCCCATTGCAGTATTTGATTCCGGTGTGGGTGGAATCAGCGTGTTGCGGGCGTTATTAGAAGAGATGCCGGATGAAAATTATTTGTATTACGGAGATTCTGCAAATGCGCCTTATGGAACGAAAAGTTTAGAGGAAGTCAGGCAGCTTACCGTTTCTCATGTGGACCGTTTCATAGAAGAAGGAGCAAAAGCAGTGGTTGTTGCCTGCAATACGGCTACAAGTGCAGCCGTGCGCTATCTGAGGCAGAAATATCCCTTTGTGCCGATCATTGGGATTGAACCGGCGTTAAAACCTGCCGTATTATCAGGAAAGCATCCAAATGTGATTGTTATGGCAACGCCTATGACGATTCGGGAAGAAAAATTCCATAATCTTATGGACCGGTATATCGGAATGGCGCATATTATTCCGCTGCCCTGTCCGGGATTAATGGAATATATTGAAAACGGAGATATTCAGAGCGCGGAACTGGAACAGTTTTTGGAGCGTTTGTTTGAGCCTTTTGAAAAGCAAAAACTGGATGCAGTTGTTTTGGGATGTACCCATTATCCCTTTGTAAGCAAAGAACTGCAGAAGGTATTAGGAGAAAATGTGATGCTTTTTGAAGGCGGTCCGGGAACGGCCAGAGAGACAAAACGGCGTCTGGCAGAAGCAGATCTGCTTAAGGATTGTCAGACAAAAGGGACTGTTCGTTTTGAAAACAGTGCGCCTTCCAAAGAAAAACAAAGACTCTGTGAGAGGCTGCTTGGGCAGAAGAAATAGCAGTGAATGAAATTACCCGTTGAAAAGATAGGACAAGTCATTTATAATAACTCATTGACAGACAAAATAAGGTAACAGGCCAGCTTGTCTGAACTGTTACGAAATAAGTAAGTATATGGAGGAGTAAGAGAATATGTACACATTAGAAGATATTCAGGCAGTAGACCGTGAAACGGCAGATGCGATTACCGCAGAATTTGAGCGGCAGAGCAGCCATATTGAGCTGATTGCTTCCGAGAACTGGGTAAGTCCGGCCGTTATGTCAGCCATGGGAAGCGTTATGACGAATAAATATGCGGAAGGCTATCCGGGCAAGCGTTATTATGGCGGATGTGAATGCGTTGACGTTGTAGAAGAGTTAGCAAGGGAAAGAGCAAAAGAGTTATTTGGCTGTGATTATGTCAATGTACAGCCCCATTCCGGTGCACAGGCAAATATGGCAGTGCAATTTGCGATTTTGAAACCCGGAGATACTGTTATGGGTATGAACTTAGACCATGGCGGACATTTAACCCATGGAAGCCCTGTTAATTTCTCCGGCCACTATTTTAATATTGTGCCTTACGGTGTCAATGACGAAGGATTTATTGATTATGATAAAGTAATGGAAATTGCCATGGAATGCAAGCCGAAAATGATCATTGCCGGCGCCAGCGCATATGCAAGAACCATTGATTTTAAGAAATTCCGTGAGATCGCAGATGCCTGTGGAGCAGTTTTAATGGTGGATATGGCGCACATTGCAGGCCTTGTGGCAGCAGGCGTGCATCCAAGCCCGATTCCCTATGCGGATGTAGTAACGACAACCACACATAAGACACTGCGGGGACCAAGAGGCGGCATGATTTTATGCAATCAGGAAGCTGCTGACAAATATAACTTTAACAAAGCGATTTTCCCGGGAATCCAGGGAGGACCTCTGATGCATGTGATTGCAGCGAAAGCAGTCTGCTTAAAGGAGGCTTTGCAGCCGGAATTTAAAGAATATCAGAAGAATGTAGTGGCAAATGCCCAGGCTCTTTGTGACGGACTGAAGAAACGCGGCGTGAAGATTGTATCAGACGGAACAGACAATCATCTGATGTTAGTAGATCTGACTACCTTTGATCTTACCGGCAAGGAAGTAGAAAAACTGTTAGATACCGTAAATATTACCTGCAATAAGAATACAATTCCAAATGATCCGAAGTCCCCATTTGTTACCAGCGGCATCCGTATCGGAACACCTGCAGTAACCTCCAGAGGTTTAAAAGCAGAGGATATGGATCAGATTGCAGAGGCTATTGCCATGATGTTAAAGGAAGGCGAGGCCAAAGCAGAGGAAGCCAGGGCAATTGTAAAGAGCCTGACTGACAAATATCCGTTAAAGTAATCTGTAAGTTATAGCAGAAATTAAAATGGCTGTGCAATTTTTTAGTTGCATGGCCATAATTGTTATGATAAAACACAGTATAGTTGGGAAGATATAGAATTATGGGAAGAAAAATCATTTTTCATATTGATGTCAACAGTGCTTTTTTGTCCTGGGAGGCAGTGCATAGAATACAGGATCTAAAGGAAGAGACGGATCTTAGAGATATTCCTTCTGCCGTAGGCGGCGATGTTTCAAAAAGGCATGGCATTATCCTTGCAAAATCCATACCGGCGAAGAGATATAAGATCAAAACAGGAGAACCGGTAGTAGATGCATTGCGGAAATGTCCGGATCTGGTCTTAGTGCCGCCGAATCATAAATTATATACAGAGTATTCAAAAGCATTTATAGCTATTTTGAAGAAATATTCAGATGTGGTGGAGCAGTACAGCATTGATGAGGCGTTTATGGATATGACAGGTACAGAGCGTCTTTTTGGAGAGCCGGTTCAGGTGGCAAATGTGATCAAAGATGAGATTTATCAGACACTTGGATTTACAGTAAATGTGGGAATATCCGAGAACAAACTGCTTGCCAAAATGGCCAGTGATTTCAGGAAACCCAATCTGGTGCATACTTTGTTCCCAGAGGAAATTCAGGCAAAAATGTGGCCTCTGCCGGTGGGAGAACTGTTTTTTGTGGGAGGTGCATCCGAGAAGAAACTAAATTCCATTGGCATCCGGACAATTGGCGATCTGGCCTGTGCAGATCTTGATGTACTTAAGAATCTTTTGAAAAAACATGGAGAAGTGATTTGGAATTTTGCAAACGGAAGAGATGATTCTCCTGTGGAGAAGGTTTCGCCGGATA
>CAYQRG010000008.1:0-6661 GCA_964419645.1 uncultured Eubacterium sp. | reverse complement strand
CTCTGACAGAGACAGTGGGAAGAAGGATTCGCAGAGATCATGTCCGGGTGGAATCCGTATCCGTTACCATTCGTTACAATGATTTAAGCGATGTATCCCATCAGGGGATTTTGGATGCAGCGACGAATATTACAAAGGAAATTTATGATAAAGCATGCCGTCTGTTTGATGAGCTTTGGGATAAAAGGCCGATTCGCCTTTTGGGTGTGAGTACCGGCAAGGTATCTCAGGGAAACGGTTATAGGCAGATTGATCTGTTTGACTCTGTGGGAATGTCTGGAGGGACTGCGGGAGGAGATTCTAAGGAACAACTGTTAAAATATGAGAAGTTAGAGAAATTGGATCAGGCGATTGACCGGATACGGGAGAAATTCGGCTCAGACGCTGTGATGCGGGCCTCTTTTTTGAATCAGGATAAGATTGGGCATATGAGTGGAAAGTCTTTTGGGAATAAGGGGGACTCTTAGGAAATTGGGATGCCCTTTGGGCATCATGAGCAGGAATAAATGAATTAAAAATGAGAAATGTGAGGTTTTTATGGACGATTTATTGAAGGTGGGCATTATTACAAATACACATGGCCTTAAGGGGGAAGTTAAGGTGTTCCCTACAACGGATGATGCCAGGAGGTATTTGGATTTGGAAAAGGTGATTTTGGATACCGGCAGAGAGAAAATGACTCTTGAAATAGAGAAGGTGCGTTTTTTTAAGAATTTGGTCATTGTAAAGTTTAAAGGATTGGATAATATCAATGATGTGGAAAAATATCGTCAGAAGGAGTTGTATGTGACAAGGGATCAGGCAGTTCCCCTGGGAGAAAATGAGTATTTTATCGCAGATCTGATTGATCTTTCGGCACTGTCGGATGAAGGGGAAGAACTGGGCATGGTTGCGGATGTGATACAGACAGGAGCCAATGATATCTATGTGATCAAAAAGCAGGGCATGTCTGATCTTTTGGTTCCGGCGATTAAGGACTGCATTAAGAAGGTCGATCTGGAAGAGGGTATCATTGAAATACATCTGCTGCCGGGATTGCGGGAAATTAATTGATGTTATGTTGGGCAAATAACCGAATCATTACGCGGACAGAAGATTCGGCGTAGTTATTTGCAAAATTTTATATCGGCAGGATGGCACAGGTGAGGTGAGCAAGTTGAGCGCGAAAATGATAATTATGATCGTGGAGGATGACAAAATTCTGGCAGATGAGATCAAACAGTTTTTGGAACGGTGGGGATATCAGGCGGTTCCGGTGCAGCATTTTGAGAACATTTTACGAGAATTTTCTTCCTGTCATCCTCATTTGATTTTAATGGATATCAATCTGCCTTATTACGACGGATTTTACTGGTGCAGTAAGATACGGGAGATTTCCGATATTCCGATTATCTATATCAGCAGCAGGGATGATGACAGAGATAAGATCATGGGGATTGCCCAGGGCGGGGATGATTATGTGGAAAAGCCCTTTCATCTGGAATTGTTAAAGACCAGGATTGAGGCGATCTTGAGGCGGACTTATCAATATAAAGTAAAGGAACGGTATTATCTGAAAGATGATCTCTATTATGAATGGGGCAGTTCTTCTATGTTTTATCATGGAAGGGAATTTACCTTGACGGGATCGGAACAAAAGATACTGACCAAACTGGCGGAGCAGAAACCGAAGGTTGTGACAAGAGAAGAGTTGATGACGGAATTGTGGAATACAGATGAATTTGTTTCTGACGGGACACTGACAACGATGATCTCAAGACTGCGGAGCAAGCTGAAGTCATATTGTGGGGATGAATTGATACGAACAAAGAAAGGCGAGGGATATTTTATCGAATGAATTATCTGAACAAGAGAAAGGTTCCTATTTTATTTTGTTTGTTTTTGTGTATTTCTTACAATCTTTATTTTGTATTTTTGCTGCCCCACGCCAGTAATGCGTACTTGTATTATCTGGATTTTCTGCTGGCGGTTTGCATATTGTGTTATGGCGGAGTGGATTATCTGCAATTTAAAAAACTGCAAAGTAAAAAAGAACAGGAGCTCAAATCAGATGCCTTGATTTATCAGGAATTTTCTGGCATGGAGAATTATGATATCGCAGAACATGATGTGGAGGTTTTGCAGAACCAGTTGAGAGAGCAGTTTGATTATGCCTGCGATCTTTCTGATTATATTGCAAAATGGTGCCATGAAGTGAAGATTCCTCTGTCGGCAAGCCTTTTGATGAATGAAAGAATCGAAGATACAGAGCTTAGATATTCGATGAAAGAACAGTTAGAGAAGATCAATTCTCAGCTAAAAGATGTTTTGCTGGGCTGTAAGATACAAAGCAGCCTGTTTGATATCCAGATGAAACGGGTCAGTCTTTTGGAGTGTGTCAAAACTTCCATAAAGAATAACCAGTTCTTTTTAATCAGCAATCATTTTCAAATAGAAATAGACGTAGAAAATCGTTTGGTTTATACAGATAAAAACTGGCTGGTGTATATTCTGGATCAGCTGATAAGCAATGCCATAAAGTATGCCATGGAAGATGCGCGATTGCGGATCTTTTGCAGGAAGCAGGAGAGTGGGATATGCCTTTTTGTGGAAGACCACGGAGAAGGCATTGCAGAACAGGACATCCGGCGGATTTTTGACAAAGGCTATACCGGGAGCAGTCATCACAACGGAATGTATAAATCCACCGGAATGGGCTTGTATATGACGAAAAAGATTGCAGAGAAATTAGGACACACAATTTCGGTAGAAAGTGAGAAAGGGAAATATACCCGATTTATGATTGAAATTGTGTGTCAATAGGAATCCGTTCTAACCGATTTCCAAGACGGCTTAAGATTTCATTGGATATAGTATTGGCATATTCTGCAATGTCTGCCGCAGAAATCTCTTCACCGTCGCAGGTTCCAATCAGAACGATTTCATCTCCGGAGGAGATGCAGGGAAGCTTTGATATATCAATGAGAAGCTGATCCATACAGATGCGCCCAATGATAGCGGCTTTCTTTCCATGGACTAAGACGTAGCCTTTGTTGGACAACTCTCTGGGAATGCCGTCTGCATAACCAATCGAAACAGCAGCGATTTTCATTTCTTTTGGGGCTGTAAAGGTCAGGCCGTATCCAAGGGATTCTCCGGCATGCACATCCTTTACACATTCAATTCTGGATTTCAGCGATAATACGGGTTTTAAATCAACTTTTGCGGCGATATCATCTTTGGAAGAACTAAGGACACCGTAAAGGGCGATTCCGATACGGGCGTAATCGTAACTGAGATCAGGATAGTTCAGTACGCCATAGCTGCCCTGCAGATGCGTTTTAAAACCGGAAAACCCCTGCTTGTGCAGAAAATCAATACTGGCATTAAACCGGCCGATCTGTTCCTGGGTAAACCAATGCTCTGCGGCGGAATGCCCGTCGGCAGCGCACAGGTGGGAGAATACGCCGGTAATCTGGAGATTTTTTAAATTCCATATCTGGCAGATTTGTTCCACATCTTCACTTCTTTCGCCCAGTCTGCGCATTCCGGTATCTATGCTTACATGGACGCAGAGGGGCTCGCCGAAGTCATTTAACTGTCTGGCATAGGATAAGTCGATGACAGTCTGTGTCAGATGATATCGGGACAATTCCGAAAACTGGTAGGGCGAAGTATATCCTAAAACAAGAATCTGTCCTGTGATTCCGGCATCCCGCAGTTCGATTGCCTCGCTAAGGGAAGCCACACAGAAATCGGAGATACCCAAATTTTCCAAAGCCCTTCCGATTAAGGCAGCGCCATGTCCGTAAGCATTTGCTTTAATGGCGGGCATTAGGGCGCATTTTTCGGGAAGTATTTTTTGAAATTCTTTTACATTGTGAGCCAGATGAGAGAGATTTAATTCAATCCAGGCTCTTCCTCTTTGATACATAATTCGTTCTCCTATTGTGTTTTTTATATCCAGAAAATATGTTACAAAAGGTCTGGATTACAAATGCGATACTGACAGACAGCAGGCAGACCGACAGGTACTGTATCAGCGTATTGTCAATCAGCAGTTCTGTCAGATTTGTCTTTTTTGCAATTCCCCTCAGCAGGACAATAACGGCAGGATGAATGATATAAATCCACATGGAACTGTTTCGTACCCGGGCAGGGGCTTTCCCCGGAATTCTAAGCAGCAGCTGAAAGAGAAAATACATCGTTGGAATCAAAAACAGATACATACTGTTGTGTCTTTGCAGATCCAGGCTGTAAGTGAGAAATCCCTCCAGGAACATACATAAAAGAAACAGGAAGCATCCCAGCTGCAAAAAGCATTTTGGACAGGAAAAATTCGAATCAGCAGCAAATACGCCAAGAAGTAGAAAAATCGGAGCAAAAAAGATGCCGTTTCGCGTGTAACTGCTGAAAGAAAAGATTCCTTCATACAAAAAATGCAAAAAAGGAATATCCTTTATCAGCCCATAATAGCTGTCGCCGAAGATGCCAATGATGTAGGCTGTCACAGCAAAGAAAGCAGCTGCGCCAAAAGATCTTTTTAAGAAAAAGAACAAAAGCATGCATCCCATGACAGCGGCAGGAAAATACCACAGGTGATAAAAAGTTCCGTCAAAAAAGAAGTTTTTAAAAGCCTCCGGAATACTTTTGGGGAGATTTTTTGCATATAGGGCAATGGGCAGATAAAAAATCGTTGCTCCCAGATATAATCCGGTATTTTTGAGGAGATATTTTTTCAGGGAATGCTTTTTCTCAAAACCTCCTGCGATATAAGGGGCAATCACGAAATAACCTGTGACCATAAGAAAGAAGGGTACTGCAATCCGTCCCAGACAATAGGTGAAAAGATAATCCACCGTACTGTTATAGCTTTCAAATGGCCCGATATGTATGGCGATGACGAAGAGAGCGGCAATCAGACGAAAATAATCGATTCCCGCATAAGTTTTAGACTGCTTCATTGCCAAACTCCTCATCCAACAGACGCTTGATGATCTCTTCAAAAGAGAGACCAATCGCTTTTAGCATATTTGGATAGCGGCTGTGGGAAGTAAAACCGGGAATGGTATTCACTTCGTTAAAATAGATTTCCCCTTCCGGTGTCAAAAACATATCAACTCTTGCAAAATAAGAACATCCCAAAAGTCGGTAAATTTTACAGGCGGTTTCTTTGATTTCTTTGGCTTGTCCAAAAGAAATTCGCGCAGGCACATGGATCTGGGAAGTTTTTAGCGTATATTTTTCTGTATAGTCGAAAAATCCTTCCGACAATTCGATTTCGTCAACTTCCCCGATCAGAAGCTCCTCTGTTCCAAGCACGGCGCATCCTACTTCAAAACCTGCAACCATTTCTTCCAACATTACTGTGGAATCGTGCAGGAATGCCTGTTCAATGGCAGGAATCAACTGGGATTCTTCTTGTACTTTTGTGATCCCAAAAGAAGATCCGGAGCGGAGAGGTTTTACAAATAAGGGAAATCCCAATTTCGCTGCCTGGTCTTTCACTTCGGAAACAGAAAAATCCTTTTTTAAAAGCATGCATTTTGCTGTTTTGATTCCTTCCGCTGCCACGATTTGATGTGCCAGAAACTTGTCCATGCACAAAGCTGAGGAGAGCAGATTGCATCCGATGACCGGAACATTCATTAAATTCAAAACTCCCTGTATTGTTCCGTCTTCTCCGTTTTTCCCGTGGAGAATCGGCAGGGCAGCATCCAAAGACAGGGTTTTCGGGCCTGTTTCGGAGAGATAAGAAAGGCCGTGTATCCGCCTGTCCATAGAAGGTGCGGCCGGTATGCATTCCGGCTGCATTCGCCAGCGGTCTGTGAGGATTTCTTCAATATCTCCCTGATAGAGAAACCATTCTCCGGTATGTTTGTCAATGCCGATTAAAACGAGACGATACAAGTCAGTGGGAATGCTTTTTATGACAGAATAAGCAGACTGTAGAGAAACTTCGTATTCGGTGGAACAGCCGCCGAAAAATAAGGCGATCGTTTTTAAATGTTTCATTTTGGGTTTCCTCCTGTGTTTAAATAGATGTTGCATCCTATTATAAAGGATAATAAAATTAAGTGTTTTAACATTCCCTTAGTATTGTTTAAGAAAAGGGGAAAATAATCTTAAGGTATTGTTTTGAAATTTCTTTTGAGAAAATAGAATATATGTTACAATGAGTGATGAGGAAATCAAGGGTTATGTGTTGGAGCATACGGAATTGAAAGTCAGCAGTTTATATATAGCACAGATAAAGGAGAAATGTAGGATTCTTGCAGGAGCAAAAGGACAACAGAGAGGTGATATGGAGTGAACGAAGATCCATTTAAGGAATATATCAAAGAATCCGAACCAACAAAGCGGGATAAAGGCTATGCGTGGCATACAGCCATTGGCCTGCAAGCGGTTGACGGACTTAAGACATCAGAATATCTGGTGCATACTGCCGTCCGGAATATCGAAGGCGAGATTTCTTTTGAAGAGGCAAATGCACTTTTACAGACCTACTATGAGGAAAATCCTACCCGTGATGCGTCAGACCGCACTGAGGAGGCCGACAAGGTTTCGGCTCGGATTGCGGCGCTTCTTTCCGAGCGTGCTTTCAGTTTTACGCCGAACGAGTATCTTTCCATTCACAGGAAGCTGTTCACCGGTATCTATTCTCATGCCGGATGTATCCGGG
>CAYQRG010000007.1:5704-19935 GCA_964419645.1 uncultured Eubacterium sp. | reverse complement strand
GTGCAATATTGGAAATTTCGGTTGTATTACGTAAATCCTTAATAGGCATAATAAGAGGCATAATGCTTCGCTCCTTTCTCTGACACAATTATAGCATAATTATGTATCGAAAACAACAGAAACATAATCGCTTGTTTGTGTCTTACTATTCTTTTAACGCAGCCTTCAGCGCTTTTGATATCGCACTTCCCACAATAAAACATACAACTGCCTCCACAACTCCATTGACACCTACAAAAGCTGCCACAAACGCCAGTGCATTGGAAGTTCCCATAGATCCTGCCAAGCCCTGAATATAATCTGTCCGATAAAAGAACAAAATCAATGTTCCCATAAAAAAGAAGGTATTTAACAGTGGACCGCAGAGATTTGCAATTACAACAGAGACTTTACGAACAGATTTTACATTCTGAAGTCCCTGATAGATCAGCCCTGTCAACCATCCCATTAACACTCTGGATACAACACAGACCACAAATGTGGCAAAGGGATTTATCCCCAGCAAAACCGCTCCAAAGGGACTCATGCCGAAACACTGGATAAAACTGGTAATTCCAAATACTGCTCCCAAAACCGCTCCTGCCGCCGGTCCTAATGTCACGGCTCCTACTGTAACCGGAACAACGATCAGCGTGATCTCCAAACCAAATGTCCGGATATATCCGATCGGGGTAAATGCCAACAATATAATGATCGCTGTCAAAAGTGCCATTTCTACAAATTGTTTTGTTGAAAATTTCTTCTTTTCCATAAATTATCCTTTCTATATCATTCATCCTTAAACTACATAACAACAGAATCCGCCTCATTTAAACCAGGTCTTTGCTTTCGATTCCGGATTCCTGCATAAAAAGTACCGGAAATGTTATGCCACACAGAGAAAATTGCACCCGGAAGCGTTGCCAGCGGATTTGCGGCAAAATTAGCCGTTGCAAGGGAAATCGCTAGACCGCTGTTTTGCATTCCCACTTCGATTCCGATTGCAGTTACTTTTTCCTCCTCCAGCTTTAAACATTTTGCAGCTGCCGTTCCAAGCAGCAGGCCGATCCCATTGTGAATCGCCACTACAATCATAACAAGGGCTCCCGAGGTTACGATCTTCTCGGCGTTGCTTCCCACAATTCCGGAAATAATCATCACAATTGCAATGACAGAGACCAGAGGCAGAAAATCTCTGATTTTATCTATCTGTTTCGGGAACAGACGATATAACAGGATTCCTGCCAAAACCGGCAGCAACACTACTTTAACCACAGACATCATCATGGTAAGCAGGGATACTTCCACCCAGGAACCTGCCAGAAAATAAACCAGTACCGGTGTACAAAACGGAGCCAAAATCGTAGAGACAATGGTCATACCCACAGACAGCGGCACGTCTCCGCCTGCCACATAAGTAA
The DNA here is from genome assembly GCA_964419645.1 of uncultured Eubacterium sp. GTDB lineage: Bacteria > Bacillota > Clostridia > Lachnospirales > Lachnospiraceae > Roseburia_B. The sequence goes on along the minus strand of CAYQRG010000007.1, from coordinate 18,535 downwards.
TGACATTGCTTGCCGTTCCTCCCGGACAGCAGCCCACCAAAATCACGCCAAGAGCCAAATCTGCGGGCAGATGAAAAAGTTTTGCCAGCGCAAAAGCTGCAAGCGGCATAACTGTAAATTGAAGCAAAAATCCGATGAGCAGATCTTTTGGTCTCGTAAATACGATTTTAAAATCCTCTGCCTTTATGGTAAGCCCCATTCCAAACATGGCAACGCCCAAAAATATGGTTGTATAATTTGTTGCCCAAGAAAATCCCTTCGGATAAAAAAATGCAATGACAGAAAAAATTATAATGATGACTGCTATATTATTTGACATAAAACTGCATATGTTTTTCATTCGATTCATGTTATATCCCTCCCTGTTTTGTCTGTTTCTGATTCCAGATCGCATGCAGACGGCTAAGCAGTGCATCGGCGCACGCTTCTTTTGTCAGCATACCAAGATCCTCTTCTTGTTCTGCCGTGATCAAGACCAGATGATTCGTATCCACGCCAAATCCGGCTCCCTGTTCCCGTATGCTGTTTGCCGCGATCATATCTGCATTTTTCTTTTTCAATTTTGCCCTTGAATTAGAAAGAACGTGTTCTGTTTCCATGGAAAATCCGCAGATGCACTGATCCTCTCTCTTGCTCTTGCCAAGTTCGCTCAGAATATCTCTGGTACGTTCCAATTCCAAAAATAGCGTTCCTTCCTGTTTCTTCGTCTTTTCCGGATTGACGTCTTTGGGACGGTAATCGGCAACGGCGGCTGCTTTGATGATCATATCCTGCCCTTCCTGCCGTTTCATAACCTCCTGATACATCTCCTCCGCTGTGGTGACGGAAACCCCCAGAACTCCCTTTGGAATTTCCAGTGAAACAGGTCCTGTTACAAGGGTTACTTCTGCTCCCCGTTTTTTTGCTTGTTCTGCGATTGCATATCCCATTTTTCCGGTGGAATGATTGGTGATAAAACGAACCGGGTCCAGATTTTCTCTGGTGGGGCCTGCCGTAACCAGAATGCGCATCCCTGATAAATCCTGCTCTTTTTGCTTATCCTCCGTCAGTCTTTCTATGATTGCATTTACTAATACCGATTCTTCCGGCAGCTTTCCGATTCCAGTTGCGTTACAGGCAAGATGTCCTCTCACCGGTTCTATAAAGGCATAGCCAAACTCCTTTAACCGTCTGATATTTTCCTGCACAATGGGATTTAGATACATATATGTATTCATGGCAGGCGCTATGATTACAGGACAGGTAGCTGCGATCACAGTGGAAGTCAAAAGATCATCTGCAATGCCGTTTACAATTTTCCCCAAAGCATTGGCGGAGGCCGGAGCGACCATCAAAAGATCCGCCGTCTGCCCCAATGTAAGATGATGAATCTCTACCGGCGTTTTTCGCTCAAAAGTATCCACCAGACAGGGGTTTTTCGTCAGTGTTTCAAAGGTGATCGGTGTAATAAACTGTGCTGCATTTTCTGTCATGATCACATGCACATCACAATTCTGCTTTACTAACATACTCGCCACGTTTGCCATTTTATAAGCAGCGATACTTCCGGTAATGCCAAGTACCACTTTTTTCCCTGTCAGCATTTTTCACCTCCTGTTATCAGTTCTCCATGTTTTTCGTAATGAGCGACCGAAGTGATCTGATTTTTTTCATCCACAAAAACAACTTTAGGCGGATTGTCTTTGATCTCTTCCTTTGTCATCTGCGCATAACTCATGATAATTACTTTATCTCCGGTGGAAACCAGCCGAGCCGCTGCTCCGTTTAAACAGATAATGCCGCTGCCTGCTTCTCCGGCAATGACATAAGTTTCAAACCGCTCTCCATTATCTACATCTGCAATCTGAACTTTTTCATATTCTATGATCCCTGCTGCCTCCATTAATTTCTCATCAATGGTAATGCTGCCCACGTAATTTAATTCTGCCTGGGTAACTACAGCGCGATGAATTTTGCTTTTTAAAACTTCAAGCGTCATGATTTTTACTCCTTATACTTCCATAATAAAATTGTCGATCAACCGGGTAGTTCCAATGTAAACAGCCATTGCCACAAGCACTCTGCCTTCTGCTTTTTCAATTGTCTCAATGCTGTCTGCATCTACCATTTCCACATAGTCGATCTTTGCCAGAGGTTCCGCCTCAATCAGCGCTTTCATTTCTCCCAAAATAACGCCTGCATCTTTCTCTCCCTGCTTCATTCTGGATTCTCCGTGGAAAATCGCTTTGGAAAGCACTAAAGCTGCTTTTCTTTCTTCTTCATTTAAATAAGTATTTCTGGAACTCTTGGCCAAACCGTCTTCCTCCCGGATGATCGGACAGCCCACAATTTCTATATTCATATTCAAATCCCGTACCATACGGCGGATCACCGCCAGCTGCTGGGCATCTTTCTGGCCGAAATATGCGCGGTCGGGGGTTACAATGTTAAATAATTTACAAACCACAGTGCAGACTCCCCGAAAATGTGTCGGCCTGCTCTTTCCGCACAAACCTGCGCTCACCCCCTGTGCCTCTACGTATGTAGAGAAATCCGGCGCATACATTTCGCATGGCTCCGGGTGAAAAATCAAATCCGCTCCCGCATTTTCACAGAGCGCTTTATCTTTATCAATATCTCTTGGATAAGTAGACAGATCTTCATTTACCCCAAACTGAATCGGATTGACAAAATCACTGACAACAACTCTGTCGTTTTCTGCTACCGCTTTTACGATCAAGCTTTCATGTCCTTCATGCAGATAGCCCATAGTAGGCACCAGTCCTACGGACACTCCCTGCTTCCTCCATTCCGAAACATATTTTCTGACTTCTTCAATTGAACCTGTAATTTCCATACTTTCATTCCTCCCTGTTAAATTTATACCTTCACTGCTTCCTCTTTCGGTTTTATGAAAAACAAAAAAGTCCGGACTTCCCCTGTCCAGACATACGATAATAAATCCTTACTTAAAATGTACTGCCCATATGCCCATGTGGTGCAGTCATCTCCTCATAAGAATCTGATTTCTTTCACTTGTACGTTCTGGTACAGTTCCTTTGGATACTGTCCGCTACAATGGTATCACATCATTTCCGTAAATGCAAGAAAATATCAGTTGCAAAACCCTCCCATTAAGACTATAATACAAAAAACTGACAAGACACCTGTGCAATCAGGTAGAAAGCGAGTATTTTATGAGTACATTAAATCTAACCCTACTAACGGATTTATATGAAATGACAATGATGCAGGGATATTTTAAAACAAACAACCGTGACGTCGTCGTATTCGACGCCTTCTACCGCAGCAACCCCTGCGGCAACGGTTACGCGATCTGCGCCGGATTAGAGCAGGTCATTGACTATATTAAAAATCTGCATTTTTCCGAAGAAGACATTGCCTATCTGAGAAGCCTTCACATCTTTGAAGAAGACTTCCTAAATTATTTAAAAGATTTTCAATTTTCCGGCGACATATACGCCATTCCGGAAGGCACTGTTATTTTCCCAAGAGAACCTCTGGTCAAAGTCGTTGCTCCCATTATGGAGGCGCAACTGATTGAAACTGCCATTTTAAATATCATAAACCACCAGAGCTTAATTGCCACCAAAGCGGCAAGAGTCTGCTATGCAGCAAAAGGCGACGGCGTTATGGAATTTGGCCTGCGGCGTGCCCAAGGACCGGATTCCGGCATTTACGGCGCAAGGGCCGCAATCATCGGTGGATGTAGAGGCACTTCTAATGTACTGGCCGGACAGCTTTTTGATGTCCCTGTGCTGGGCACCCATGCCCATAGCTGGATCATGAGTTTTCCTGACGAATATACGGCATTTTCCAATTATGCCAAAATGTATCCCTCTGCCTGCATTCTTCTGGTAGATACTTATGATACCTTAAAGTCCGGTATTCCAAATGCCATCCGTGTCTTTACAGAAATGCGGGATGCCGGTATTCCTCTGACCTATTACGGAATCCGCATGGACAGCGGAGACCTGGCATATCTCTCCAAAAAAGCCAGACGGATGTTAGATGACGCAGGATTCCCGGATGCCGTAATTTCCGCCTCTAATGATCTGGACGAATATTTGATCCAGAGCCTGAAATTCCAGGGAGCCATGATCACCTCCTGGGGCGTAGGCACGAATCTGATTACAGCGAAAGACAATCCGGCTTTCGGCGGCGTTTACAAACTGGCTGCAATCCAAAAGGAAGACGGTACATTTTTGCCGAAGATCAAACTTTCCGAGAATACGGAAAAAGTCACAAACCCCGGCAACAAAATCATTTACCGCATCTACGACAATGATACCGGTAAGATCCGTGCCGACTATATCTGTCTGGAAGGAGAAACTTTTAACACGGAAGAAGATCTTGTTCTCTTTGATCCCAACGAGCCCTGGAAGAAGACAAAACTTGCCGGCGGCAGTTATACTATGCGGGAGCTTTTGGTTCCGATTTTTAAAGGTGGCAAATGCGTTTATGATTCTCCTTCCGTTATGGATATTCAGGCTGTCTGCAACAGGGAAAAAGAAACGATCTGGAATGAAACAAAACGTTTTGTCAATCCTGCCAAAATATATGTGGACCTTTCCGACAAATTATATGCTATGAAACGGGAGCTGCTCAGTGATATGAGCCAGATCTGATTCCTATGGACTAACAATTTAACATCCAGACTGATTATGCAGAATACTTTTCTGAGCGTACAGGCAAGTGATGGGTATCCTTATTTACTACCTTTCACTTGCCTTTTTCATGCGCAAAAGAATCTTCCGCTCCATGCGGGACACCTGTACCTGGCTTACCCCCAGTTTCGCAGCCACCTGTACTTGTGTCATATCTTTAAAATAGCGAAGCTCGATCAGTTCCTTTTCTTTTGCATCCAGCTCTCCCAACAACTGCTCTAACAATAAATGGTTTACCAGCTCATCCGTTTTTGGAACACCAGCCCCGCAAATCTGGTCCACCAGATAGATTTCGCTGTCATCGGACTGATAAACAGGCTGATAAATAGAAGATACCTCTTCATTGGCCTCCATAGCCTCTACAATATCTTCTACGCTTAGTCCGATTTCTTCTGAAATTTCCTGCAAAGTAGCATCTCTCCCGTATTTTTGTGAAAGCATGTCCGATGCTTTTTTTACTTTCCAGCCATTTTCCTTTAAAGAACGAGATACTTTCATCATACTGCTGTCCCGTAGAAAACGCTTCATTTCTCCCATAATCATAGGTACGGCATATGTAGAAAATTTTACCTCATAGGAAATCTCAAATTTGTCAATGGCTTTCATCAATCCGATACAGCCGATCTGAAAAAGCTCCTCTCTTTCGTGTCCCCGATGCTCAAATCTGCGGACGATACTCCATACTAACCCTAAATTATCAGAAATCAGTTTTTCTCTCGCATCTTTATCTCCCTCGTGTGCCTGCTTAATGAGAGCTATTACTGCATCCATCCTGATTTTCTTCTTCCCTTACTCCGATTTTCTTTGTCAAAATTATTTTTGTTCCTGTTCCGACTTTTGATTCCACCTGTATCTCATCCATAAAAGCCTCCATAAAGGCAAATCCCATTCCGGAGCGTTCCAATTCCGGCTTTGTGGTATAAAAAGGCTCCATGGCTTTTTTGATATCTGCCATTCCAACGCCCTTATCCTCTACTGTGATCACGGCAGTATTTCCTTCTAATGTACAGGAGAGAAATACTTTTCCTTCTTCTTTTTCATATCCATGGATAATAGCATTTGTAACCGCCTCGGACACTGCCGTTTTTACATCTGCAATCTCATCCAGAGTAGGGTCTAACTGTGTCAAAAAAGCTGCTATTGTCACCCTGGCAAAACTTTCGTTGACAGATTTTGCATCAAAGACTGTCTGCATTTCGTTTTTCATCTTTTTTCCCTCACCTTTTCTTAATTTGGATTCTCCTGTGCATCTTCCTGCAATACCCGGATCATCTTGTGCAGGCCGGAAACAATAAAAATTTTCTGAATCCGTTCATTTAAGTGTTCTGCCAGCACTTCGCCTCCGCCATACCCCATATTTTTGCATCTGCCGATCAATACGCCGATTCCGGAACTGTCCATAAATTCCGTTCCTGCAAAATCAAATACGAGTTTTCGTATATGATAGGCTCCGATCAAAAGATCTGCCTCCTTTCTAAGCTGCTCTGCACAATGGTGATCGACTTCTTTTGGCATGGCGATCCGCATACACCCGTCTTTTAACTGATATTTACATTCCATAAAATTACTCCTTTCCATAATATTGCGCATCTTTTCAGCGCATAAAGGGATACCCTGAAGGATTTCCCTACTCGCTGCGCGCCCGCATGCCGCTGTAAGCGACTATATTCCTTATGCGGGCGTGTGCATAAAAAAAGACGTTATAGCCGCTTTTTGGCCTAACGTCTTTTGTATTGATTCATATTGTGCATAATTCATTATCGCTTATATAACCGCAATCTTATTCTCCCTGAGGCTCCTGCCCAGAAGGGTCCTGCTGCCCCTGTGAGGGGGCCTGCTGTGGTTCCTGCCCGCCCTGCGCCGGCTCCTGTCCGTTTTCCGGTGAAGACACATTTCCCTCATTTACATAAGCCTGTGCCACCCGTGCCCGTTCTGTTCCTGGACACTGTTCTAAAACCTTCTGGTAATAGATTGCAGCCTGCTCCATATTATTCTCTCTTCGATAGGACTGGGCAAGATAATATACAGCATATCCGTTCTGATAGGTCTCGTCTGTCTCTACTACTTTGCCGAGTTTCTCAATCGCTGTTGCATAATCACCTCTGCTGTATGCAGTGTTTCCTTCCTGATACAGGGTAGCAAGGTATTTTTCATTTACTTTGGCATTGATATCTTCATAAATAGACTTTGCGGCACCGCTTAAATCTTCGGCCTTTACACTTTCCAAGGCCGTTCCTGCCGCCTCCATATCCTCTGCTGTATAAGATGCATACGCATTTAAAAGCTGTTCATAAGAAGTCATCTTTGTCTCGATTTCCTCGGAAGCCTTTTTCGTCTCTTCCATTTCCTGTGTAATGTCTTCTACTTGTTTTTCCAGAGAAGAAATCGACTGTTCCTTTGTGGAAATCGTGTCATTGGCTGTTTTTAAAGCCTCATTTACTTCACTTTTCGACTGTTTTTGGATATTCGGCAACAGCAAAAATATGGTAATTGCAATTCCAAGGGCAACTCCGATCACAATATTGATGATCGTCTGCAGGGCAGAATTGTCCTTAAAATTTGTGGGCATAATAACGGTATCGTTGCCGCTTTGATAGGAGATCAACTCCTCTTTTTTCTTTTTCCTGGGTGTATCGTCTCCCACTTTTTTGTTGACTTCTTTTAAATAACGGAGTGTTATGGTATTGTTTTCATCGATCTTCTCAGCATTGCGCAGTGATTTTTTGGCCAGGTCAAATTTGCCCTCCTGCATGTACAACAACGCCAGAAGCTGATGCCCTTTGACCAATTTTGGATTTAAGGAAAGTACCTTTTTCAACTGGATTACAGCAAGGTCTTTGCTGTCCTGCCTGCAATAGATCAATGCCTGGTTGTACTTCTTGATTGTCTGGTTAATGATATCCAATCTGGAAGAATTGTTCTGTATCTCGTTTAAATAATGGGCCGCCTCATTATTACGGCTCTGTGAACTCTTGCTGATCACCCATTCACTCAAAGCCGCCACGGTTTCTCCCATTTCAAAATAAACAAGTCCCAGAAGATTCCTGGCATCCACATTCATTTTATTCAACTTAAGGCTCTTTTTCAAACTTTCAACCGCTCCGGAAAGGTCTCTGACATTCGCTCTCTCCAATCCTTCGTTATAAAAGCTGTTAGATGCCATTAATATCCTTTTATAAATCTTTACATCTGCACCGCATTTACCGCAGAAATCCGCCTTTGTCAGCGATGCTCCACAATTATAACATTCCATAATTCACCTCGCTTCTGATTTAATGATTTCTCTCTCTCATCATTTCAAGCAGTATATCCGTCATATCGGTCAAATCTCTGTCGTAAATCGCATCTTCTGCCTCTTCTACTTCCAAACTCGGCTGAAATTTCTTCAATTCTTCTTCAAAATCAATCATATCTTTTCCTCCTGCCTTTTCTATACAAAAACCACTATATTATAATTGGTGTTATTTTCCTCTGTGATGTCTTCTACCATTATAATATAGTGGTTTGATTATGCAAGTAAAAAAATATTAACTTTTTATTATCTCGTCGCAATATTTTACATAAATTTGCAACATTCCTTTTTGATATACAGCAACTCCTATTTCAGAGATTCCAGTTGCTTCTTTACCTGCTCCATCATCTGCTCATATTTTTGGAGTTTTTCTTTCTCTTCATTGACTTTGGCTTCCGGGGCTTTGCTTAAAAATCTCTCATTGGAAAGCATGCCTTTGGAACGGGCCAGTTCCTTTTCCAGTTTTTCCTGTTCTTTCAAAAGACGTTCTTTCTCTTTTTCCAGATCCACCAGATCTTCCAATGGGATGTAAACAACGGCGTCCGGGATTACGATGGATACGGCATCTTCTGAAATGCCTGTTTGATCTGCCTGTACTTTCACTTCTCCGGCTCCCATTAATCCTGCGTACATCTCTTTTTCCCCTTCAAAAACGTCTCTCACGTCAGCATTTTCGGATACCAGATATACCGTTGCTTTTCTGGAAGGAGGCACATCCATTTCCGAACGGCGGTTTCTGACGCTCTTTACCAGCTCTTTACAGCGTTCCACCATAGCTTCTTCTTTTGCAAAATCACGCTCCTGCGTATATACGGGCCAATTAGAAAGCATAATTGTCTCTTCTTCCGGATGAAGGGTGCAGAAAATTTCTTCTGTGATAAAAGGCATATACGGATGCAGCATTTTAAGTGCCTGCGTTAAAACTTCCTGTAATGTCCAAAGGGCTGCATTGGCGGAAACGGGATTTTCCCCTTTGCGATAGGTACGGCGTTTCGTCATCTCAATATACCAATCACAGAATTCATCCCAGATAAAATCATATACTTTCTGAACTGCAATTCCAAGCTCGAATTTGTCCATGTTTTCTGTCATTTCTTTTGCCAGCCGATTTGCTTTGGATAAGATCCATTTATCTTCTGTAAGAAGGTCACTTGCTGCCGGAACAGACGGTTTCGTATCGCCGATATTCATCATGATAAAACGGGATGCATTCCATACCTTATTGGCAAAATTACGGGAAGCTTCTACTCTTTCCCAATAAAAACGCATATCATTGCCCGGTGCATTTCCGGTAATCAGTGTCAGACGCAGGGCATCTGCGCCGTATTTGTCAATGACCTCCAGGGGATCGATGCCGTTTCCTAAAGATTTGCTCATTTTCCGTCCCTGGGAATCTCTGACCAGTCCATGGAATAATACGGTATGGAACGGCGCTTTTCCCATTTGTTCATAACCGGAAAAGATCATGCGGATTACCCAGAAGAAGATAATATCATAACCGGTTACCAGCACGTCATTGGGATAGAAATAATCCAGGTCTTCTGTTTTTTCCGGCCAGCCTAAAGTGGAAAAGGGCCATAACGCAGAGGAAAACCAGGTATCCAGCGTATCCTCATCCTGTTTCAAATGTGTACAGCCGCATTTCGGGCATTTCTCCGGTGCCGTTTTGGAAACTACCATTTCCCCGCATTCGCTGCAGTAATATGCCGGAATCCGGTGTCCCCACCAGAGTTGTCTGGAAATACACCAGTCGCGGATATTGTCGGTCCAGTTAAAATATGTCTTTTCCATGCGTTTCGGAAGGAGTTTCACTTCTCCGTTTTTGACACCTTCCACAGCAGGTTTAATCAGTTCATCCATTTTTACAAACCACTGCTGTTTGATCATCGGCTCTACAGTGGTGCTGCAGCGGTCGTGGGTTCCTACGTTGTGGGAATGGGGCACTACTTTGACCAGCAATCCCATTTCCTCTAATTCTTTTACCAGAGCTTTTCTGCATTCATAACGGTCCATGCCTGCAAATTTTCCGGCATATGCATTCATCGTCGCGTCATCATTGATAACAACTACTTCTTCCAAGTTGTGGCGTTTGCCCACCTCAAAGTCGTTAGGATCATGAGCCGGTGTGATTTTTACACATCCGGTTCCAAATTCTTTATCTACATAAGCATCGGCAATCACCGGTATCTCCCGGTCTGTCAGAGGAAGGATCAATGTCTTTCCGATGATGTCTTTGTACCGCTCGTCCTCCGGATTTACGGCAACAGCCGTATCTCCAAACATAGTCTCCGGCCTTGTGGTGGCAATTTCTACAAATCTTCCTTCTTCTCCTGCCACCGGATAATTGATATGCCAGAAGAAGCCGTCCTGCTCTTCGTGCTCTACTTCCGCATCAGAAATGGAAGTCTGGCATACCGGACACCAGTTGACAATACGGGAGCCTTTGTAAATATATCCTTTTTCATATAATTTGATAAATACATCCAAAACGGCATCGGAACAGCCCTCGTCCATCGTAAAGCGTTCTCTCTCCCAATCCGCAGAAGAGCCCAGTTTCTTAAGCTGTTTTAAGATCCTGCCACCATACTCTTTTCTCCAGTCCCAGCATTTTTCCAGAAAGCCGTCTCTGCCCAGGTCCTCTTTGTCAATGCCCTGCTCTTTTAAGGCTTCAATGACTTTTACTTCTGTTGCAATAGCTGCATGGTCTGTACCCGGCTGCCACAATGCATTGTATCCCTGCATTCTTTTATAACGAATCAAAATATCCTGCATGGTATTGTCCAATGCATGCCCCATATGCAGCTGTCCGGTGATATTGGGCGGCGGCATAACGATGGTAAAGGGTTTTCTGCTCTTGTCTGCTTTTGCATGGAAATAACCGTTTGCTTCCCACTTCTGGTAAAGACGGTCTTCGATTCCTTTGGGATCATAAGTTTTTGCCAGTTCTTTGCTCATATGTTTTCTCCTTTTTCTGAAATTACGCCTGCAGCCTGCAAAACCTGCCCCCGGCAGTTTCTTTCGGATACATGGCAATAAAATAACCCCTGAAAGCGATTGCTCTCAAGGGCGAATTTCTACGCGGTACCACCTTGTTTATATGGCAAAAAATAATGCCATACATCTCTTCATCTTTAACGGAATGATCCGGGAAAACTTACACACAATCCATAATCCAGACTGCTTGGGCCCTCCGATTCAAAAGCTACCTTCCACATACCGTAACTTAAGCAGCCTTCCACCCGATGAACCGCTCTCTCTGGAACTCGTATATGTGTACTCCTCTTTCTCATAATCTTTATCAAAAAGTCGATTTGACTGGTTATTATAGTACATGGAAATAGCAGGTTTGTCAAGGCGGAACTTTTTCAAACAACCGCTGCAAATGCCAGACTATACGCCAGAATACACCAGGGCTTTCCCAATACAATAATTGCCGCAAACTTTTCCGCCCGCATCTTAGTCAACCCGGAAAAATAACAGAAGAAATCATCCGGAAACAGCGGCAATGCCATACCCAGAAACAAAAACGCCACATAGGATCTGCTTTTTCCCGCCCAGCCGGAGTATTTTTCATATTGGTCTTTGGGGAATAATTTTTCCACCAGACTGATTCCATATTTCTTTGCCAGGAGAAATGCTATGATCGAGCCTGCAGATATTCCGATGTAATTGCACCAGAATCCGCCTGCGCTGCCGAACAGTATGGCTCCTACAGCACAGCCCAGAAATCCCGGCAGAATTGGGAAAATCACCTGTATCGCCTGAATGATGATCAATACGACCGGCGCAAATATGCCAAAACTTTTGATGTATTCCTGCAGTGTTTCCACTGATTCAAATTTGCCATCGAAATATGCTTTTACAATCACAGCAAACACAAAAATACAAAACACAATCACGGATACTGTCCATATTTTCTTCCAATTCATTTTCATTACTCCTGCCACCTCCGCTTCTGATTTTATTATTTCTCTTTTGTTTCTGACAGTATACCACATAAGAATAAATACTTTTTTAAGGATTCCTGTGTTTTCCTTTAAAAATATTTAAGACCTTTTAAAACCAAAAAAGAGACCAAAAACAGCATTTCTCTTTCTGGTCTCTCTTTGTTCTTCATTTATTTATGCAGATTCCTAAGCATCGCAATCTCTTCTGCCCAGCCTTCATCATCATTCGGCGTCTCTAAAATAACGGGCCTGCCCTGTAGCTTCGGATGATTGATGATCCGCTCCATGGCATCTAATCCAATCTGCCCCTGGCCGATCTTTTCATGCCTGTCCTTATGGCTCCCCAGAGGATTCATACTATCGTTCATATGGATTGCCTTTAGATGTTCCAAGCCGATCACCCGGTCAAACTCTTCCAGCACGCCCTCCAGATCATTTACAATATCATATCCACCATCCCAGACATGGCAGGTATCCAGACACACACCCATTTTTTCTCTCAATGTTACCCGTTCCAGTATCGCCTGTAATTCTTCAAAATTGCGCCCGATCTCGGAGCCTTTTCCCGCCATAGTTTCAAGCAGCACGGTAGTGGTCTGCTCCGGTTTCAGCACTTCATTCAAAAGACCTGCAATCAGATCGATGCCTGCATCAACGCCTTGTCCCACATGGGAACCCGGATGAAAATTGTAATAATTTCCCGGTATCAACTCCATCCGTTTCAGATCATCTTCTAACATCTCTCCCGCAAACCTGCGGATATCTTCTTTGGCGGCACAGGCGTTCATGGTATAGGGTGCATGAGCCACCAGCTTTCCGAACTCATGCTCTTTTGCCAACGCAAGAAACTTCTCTACATCTGCCGTATTGATATCCTTTGCTTTACCGCCTCTTGGATTTCTGGTAAAAAACGCAAATGTATTGG
>CAYQRG010000007.1:0-5694 GCA_964419645.1 uncultured Eubacterium sp. | reverse complement strand
ATGGCCTGCTTTCCCATTGCCTCATAACCTTTTGACGCCGATATGTGACTGCCGATATAGAACATAGTCTCCTCCTATAATGCCTGAATCCTCTTCACTGCCGCCTCTGTATTTTCATAACTTCCAAATGCAGTCAGCCGGAAATATCCTTCTCCGCTTGGTCCGAATCCCGATCCCGGCGTGCCTACTACATTGGCTTTTTCCAAAAGATAATCAAAGAAATCCCAAGATGTCATCTGATCCGGTGTCTTTAACCAGATATAAGGAGCATTGATTCCCCCAAATACCGTATAGCCCGCGTCTTTCAAACCGGCTTTGATTACAGCGGCATTTTTCATATAATAAGCCACCTGCTCTTTTAACTGCGCTTTGCCTTCTGTAGAATAAACAGCCTCTCCTGCGCGCTGCACAATGTAAGGCGCTCCATTAAACTTCGTTCCGTGACGTCTTGCCCACATATCACGAAGGGACACGCCATTGCATTTTAATGCTTTCGGCACTACGGTATAGCCCAGTCTCACGCCGGTAAATCCGGCATTCTTGGAAAAACTCTTTAACTCAATCGCACAGGTCTGCGCTCCGTCGCACTCATAGATCGAATGCGCCACATCTTCTTCTGAAATATACGCTTCATAAGCGCCGTCATACAGAATCACCGCACCGACTTTATTGGCGTAGTCCACCCACTCCTGCAGCTGGGATTTGGTCAATGTCGTTCCTGTAGGATTATTGGGAAGGCACAGATAAATCAGATCCGGTGTTTCTTTTGGAAATTCCGGCACAAAATCATTCTCTGCCGTACATGGCATATAAATTACATCACTCCACATTTCCGTCTTCGGATCGTAAGTTCCGGTTCTGCCTGCCATAACATTCGAGTCCACATAAACCGGATAAACCGGATCACATACGGCAATACGGTTATTCACTGCAAAAATCTCCTGGATATTTGCAGAATCACTTTTCGCACCGTCAGATACAAAAATTTCATCTGCCTCAATCTCGCATCCTCTGGCTTTGTAATCGTTCTCCACAATCGTTTTTCTTAAAAATTCATATCCCAAATCCGGAGCATAACCATGAAACGTAGCCGCATTGCCCATCTCATCTACTGCTTTGTGCATCGCCTCAATAATTGCAGGAGCGATCGGCTGCGTCACATCACCGATTCCAAGGCGGATAATGCTCTTATCCGGATTTGCCTCGGTAAAAGCCGCTACTTTCTTTGCAATCGTGCTGAATAAATAACTTCCCGGTAACTTTTGATAATTGTCATTAATCTGAAACATTTTTTATCTTCCTTTCATTATATTTCCTTATTATTGTGCATCTTTTCTTATTCAATCTCCCCGTCAAATACAATTTCTGCAGGTCCTGTCATATAGACAATATCTGCTTCTTGATCCCAATCTATCTGTAAATCTCCCCCCAATAGCTGAACCGTTACTTCGTCCTCTGTTAGCCGATTTCGGATCGCTGCCACTGCCACTGCGCAAGCTCCCGTTCCGCAGGCCAATGTCTCTCCGCTGCCTCTTTCCCATACTCGCATACGCAGTGTTTTTCTGTCAATTACATTGACAAACTCCGTATTGATCCGGTCCGGAAAACGCTCATGATTTTCAAAAAACGGTCCGATTTCTTTCAAATCCAGATTCCTTACATCCTCTTCCAAAAAAGTAACGCAATGGGGATTTCCCATGGATACACAGGTAACCTGATATTCTCTGCCGCAAACAGTAAGGGGTGCTGCAATTACCTCTTTGGTATCGGCAATCACCGGAACCTGCTCTGCCAGAAAGGAAGGCGATCCCATATTTACCTTAACAAGTACAGCTTTGCCGTTTTCCACTGTCAGATCCAGATACTTTATACCGGACTGTGTATCAATAGAAATAGAGGTTTTGTCTGTCAGTCCTTTATCATAAACATATTTTGCCACACAACGAATACCATTGCCGCACATCTCTCCTCTGGAGCCGTCTGCGTTATACATATCCATTTCAAAATCCGCCTTCTTAGAAGGCTTGATCAAAATCAGGCCGTCTGATCCGATTCCAAAATGGCGGTCACTTAATTTTACTGCCAACCCGGAAGGATCTGATATGTTCTCTTTCAGACAATTCACATAAATATAATCATTGCCTAGTCCCTGCATCTTTGTAAATTTCATTTCTTACCTCCCTGCATTTTGTTTCTGTTATTTTGAAGATTTCATATAATCAATTACTTTTTGATATTCCATAGATCCGCCGAAAAGATCCAACGCGCTTCCAATTGTTACATGTAGCCGATCCTGCCCTGCTTCTTTTAGTAAATCCAGATCTTCAAAGCTGCCCACGCCCCCGGCATATGTGATCGGAATCTTTCCCCAGTTTCCAAGCAGTACAGCCAGTTTTCGTTCAATTCCTGCGGCTTTTCCTTCCACATCGGCAGCGTGAATTAAAAATTCATCTGCATAGTCCATCAGATAATCCAAAAGAGAAAACGTAATCTTCTCTTCCGTAAATTTCTGCCAGCGGTCTGTAACAATATAATAATCCTCTCCCTGCCTCCTACAGCTTAAATCCAACACCAGATGCTCTTTGCCCACTGCATGTTTCAACTTTTCCAGATTGATATAATTGACTTTTCCATTGGAAAAAACGTAAGAAGTCACAATGACGTGACTGGCTCCTGCTGCCAGAAATTCTTCCGCATTCTCTGCATGAATGCCGCCACCAACCTGTAACCCTCCGGGATAAGTCGAAAGGGCCAAAAGAGCCTGCTGCTTTGTGGCTTCATAATATTCACTGCCTGCCGGATTTAACAAAATAACATGGCCGCCTTTCAATCCGTCTCTTTTATATAAACCGGCATAAAATGCACTATCTCTTTCTGAAACATAATTTTCTTTGGCTTTGTTCCCTTCATCTTTTAAGCTGCTTCCCACAATCTGTTTTACTTTTCCATTGTGAATATCAATACATGGTCGAAACTCCACTGTTATCTTCTCCCTTATTCAAACTCTCCTTCTGCCACAGAAGCAGAACCTGCCATTCCCATTATGATGAACACCAGCGGAATTACAAAAATCGTATAGCTGTTTACCAATCCCTGCAGCAAATATGCTGCCAATACCATAATAACAATAATCTGCATATTGCGGTCTTTTCTTTTCTTATAAGCGGTAACAATCGTTCCGAAAATCATGCCAAAATAGCCAATCACTCCTACAATTCCGGTTGTCACAAGCACCTGAAGGAAATCATTATGCGGTTCATAATATGCAGCATGGAATATCTCAATCATCTCCGTTCCATATGTCGGATAAATAAAGTCAATGAAACATCCGCCACCGCATCCAAAAACCTTGTTAATGAAAGGAAGTTTCCCAAATTCTTTCATACTCCGAATCCAAATATAACCTCTGTGAGCAAACATACTATCCTGCAGCAAAAACGCATCCCATATCGTTCCCAACATTTGGTCTTTCAAAAACAGATTTAAAATCAGTATCCATACAATTCCCACAGCACACAGGGACAATCCTATTATTTTATAATATTTTTGTATCTTAAGCAGCTTTTCTGATCCGGGTATTTTATTTCTTTTCTGAATCCAGAACAGACCTGCCAAAAGAACCACTTCTAAAATAATAACTTCGACTCTTTGCAAATACAAACCCAATCCGCTGAATGGATACATACGTTCCTGCAAAATAGTCCTTAATAAAAACACGGAAATACTTGCTGCGCAGAAAATCTGAACAATGATGATATAACGCTCCAGCCACTGCTCCTTTTCCAATGCAAAATAAAACAGCAGAATAAACAAAAATGCCATTAGAATAATGCCGCTCTCCGTACGAACACAAAAGGAATCCATAAATCCCAAAAAAACAGAAACAGCCAGCAAATATCTTAACATGGCTTCCTTACAGATCAAAAACATTACCATTGCTGCTGGAAGCATCAAGCTGATATAGGAAACATTAAAATCCACATTGCCGATCGGACTGATAAAAGCTGTTTTCTGGACATCTATGATATTTTTCTGCATATTCAGAATATCCATCTGACATGTCAGAAAAATTCCGCTCAAATAAATAAATGCACTTGCAGCCAAGTTGACCAGCACCAAAATTCGATTGCATCTGGCATATTTTTTAACTGTAAAATAAGCTGCACCGCAAAGAGCCAATACAATCGCTCCCGTTTTAATGTTATCGTTTCCATAAATTGCATTTTCTTTGTTCAATGCTACTAATGTGGATACCACAACTGCCACGAGAAACAGAATGGCACACCCGTCAATCAGATTTGGTTTTATATTCCGACGTTCTTTCACTGTCAAAGCAATCTGGTTAATCAGCGGAATCGCCAGCAAGCAAATATATACTGCTGTTGCAGTAGTAAAAAAACTGCTTTTTACGGAATGAATGCCAATCAAATGTCCCGGATAAAAGACCGGAAACAAGCCAAACATCACCAGCAGATATACATAGGTAATTTCTCCACCAAATATTTCAGAAATATCTATCTTATTCTTCTGTTTCTTTTTATTCTTCATAATTTTCCTCTTTCTTCCTTTTTCGCGTAGTTCTTACCTATATTAGCATGTTACATTTTAAAATTCAAGTTTTACCAGCTCTGACACTTTTTCAACATTTTTTCAATCTCTTCTCTTGTAGCTAAAGTTTCCGAAAAAGCACTAGCGCTTCCTGCAGAAATCCCCATGCGGAATGCATAATCATAATCCTGCTTTTTCAGCCAGCCTGCCAAAAACCCTGCCACCATAGAATCCCCCGCTCCTACCGCATTGATCAATTTTCCTTTCGGTGCCGCAAGCAAATGCACATCTTTTCTTGCGTCCACCAAAACAGCTCCCTGTGCAGACAGCGATACCAGTACATTTTGCGCTCCTTTTTCCTGTAGCTTTCCTGCATACAAAATGACCTTCTCTTGTGTGTCCAAAGTCACATCAAACAGCTCTTCCAGTTCCTGGCGATTTGGTTTCACTAAAAAAGGTTTGTACTGCAATACATTCAAAAGGAGATCTCCGGATGCATCTACCACAAACAAAATCCCTTTGCCCATAAGATGTTCTAAAATATCCCGGTATATGGAATCCGGCAGAGAGTTCGGAATACTGCCGGCCAGGACCAGAACATCTCCTGCTTTTAATTGGTCCAGCTTTTGGTATAGTTTTTCTACCGAAGATGCATCTATATCCGGTCCCATACCGTTGATTTCTGTACCGTCATAATCTTTTAATTTAACATTTATACGGGAAAATCCATTTTCAACTTGTATAAAATCAGTATGCAGCCCCATTTTTTCAAGTTCTTTTTCTATTTTCTCTCCGGTAAAACCTGCTATAAAACCAAGGGCCGTATTCTCAATTCCCAGATTATTTAAAACAATGGATACATTAATTCCTTTGCCTCCTGGAAAAATCTGTTCTTCTGCGGTTCGGTTTGTCATACCCATTTCAAAGCTATGCAGAGATACAATATAATCCAAAGCCGGGTTAAATGTAACTGTGTAAATCATCTTTTCCCTTCTCTCTTTTTCTTTGGCATAGGAAGTTCTCATAGATTGCCTCAAACAATGCCGTCCCTATTATAGCGCACTTATCCCCGTTTGTCATTGGGCTGTATTGACGAAGAAAATTTGTATTTGTTCGGTTGACCATATATAATGATATCTGATAACG
>CAYQRG010000006.1:0-20460 GCA_964419645.1 uncultured Eubacterium sp. | reverse complement strand
GAGAGCATCTGCCTTACAAGCAGAGGGTCATAGGTTCGAGCCCTATAGGTCCCATATATTTATGGCGGAATAGCTCAGTTGGCTAGAGCACACGGTTCATACCCGTGGTGTCGAGAGTTCAAATCTCCCTTCCGCTACTGAGGAGACCTCGAAAGTATCAGACTTTCGAGGTTTTTTGTGTTGAAAGGAAAAGGATTTGATGATATACTCCAAAGTATATCCATATATTGGTCCGGAAAGAATAATGGACATATGGGATATGGCACAGGACAGATAGATTTGAATTGGCTTAAAATAAGGAGAAAACAGACAAATGGAACAGTATAAACAGGAATTTATTGAATTTATGGTAGAAAGCGATGTATTAAAATTTGGAAATTTTACATTAAAAAGCGGAAGGAAATCTCCGTTTTTTATGAATGCGGGCGCTTATGTAACAGGAACCCAGTTGATGCGTTTGGGAGAGTATTATGCAAAGGCGATTCATGAGCACTACGGAACGGATTTTGATGTGCTGTTTGGACCGGCTTACAAGGGAATTCCTCTGAGCGTGGCCACAAGCATTGCATTTGCCAAATTGTACGGTAAAGAGATTCGTTACAGTTCAAACAGGAAGGAAGTCAAGGATCACGGTGATACGGGAATTTTACTGGGCAGCAAAATAAAAGACGGCGACAAAGTAGTGATGATTGAAGATGTAACTACCTCCGGCAAATCTATCGAAGAGACATTTCCTATTTTGAAAGCTCAAGGAGACATTGAGATTATAGGCCTTATGGTTTCCTTAAACCGTATGGAAGTGGGATTGGGCGGAGAGATAAGCGCTTTGGAAGAGATTCACGAGAAATATGGATTTTCGGCAAATGCCATTGTGACTATGGCGGAAGTGACAGAATATTTGTACAATCGCCCCTGTCAGGGAAAAGTAATGATTGATGATACATTAAAAACTGCAATTGATGAATACTATAAAGAGTACGGAGCGAAATAAAAGCGACGTTTGGAACAGACAGTAACAAATTAAAGTATGGAATCATAAGGAGAGAATTTTGGAGAAAAAAAAGAGAAATAAATTATTTCGAGTGTTGGAAATTCTCTTGTTTGTGGTATATCTGGCGGTGCTGTGTTATTTTTTGTTTATTGCAGATAGAATGGGCAGGACTTTTTCAGAGCGGGTTTACCACTATAATCTGATGCCATTGAAAGAGATTGGCAGGTTCTGGACATACCGGCAGACACTAGGGGTTTGGTCCGTGCTGCTGAATCTGATCGGGAATGTAGTGGCATTTATTCCTTTTGGACTGTTTCTTCCCCGGCTGTTTCCTGCCTGTAGAAGATTTATTCTGACCGTAGTTTTGGCTTTTGAATTCAGTTTGTGTGTGGAAATCCTTCAACTGGTGTGGAAAGTCGGAAGTTTTGATGTGGATGATCTTCTTTTAAATACATTAGGCGGCATATTGGGATTTCTTGTTTACCGAATCCTTGCCTGGGTGAAAGAAAAATCGGGCAGATGAAACTGTAATGGAGGAAAAGGATGAAAAGAAAAAATCATTATAAATTTACCGGAAAGAAACATTCAAAAAGAGGGATGCTGGCCTGCTTTTTAGCAGCAGCATCCATATTTGCGATGCTTTATATGATTATGAACTCTTTTTGGCAGAAAGGGAACGGGAGCGTATATCTGGGAAGCGCAGGTATTCTGGCGCTTTTTGTGGGCATGGCGGCATTTATTCAGGCGGTCAAAAGCCTTCGGGAAGAGGATGCCTTTCGGGGAATTCCGATTGCCGCTGTGTTTCTTTCCCTTTTGGCATCAGGGGCATGGATTGCATTGTATGCAGTCGGGTTTTCATTGTAGTATATTACACTGGGAGGAAGAGATATGGAACGCTTGGAGCAGCAGCTTAGATTTATACTGGAACTTGACAAACAAAAAAAGATCGGAAGGCAGACATATTTGGCAGACGGCAGCCGAAAAGAAGGAGATGCGGAACATGCATGGCATATGGCAGTTATGGCATTTCTGCTGGCAGATTATTCCAATACCGAAATAGATGTTTTAAAGACGATGAAAATGATACTTTTGCATGATGTGATCGAGATCGATGCAGGGGATACTTATGCATATGACAATGAGGCCAACAAGACAAAAAAGGCAAGAGAGCTAAAAGCGGCAGACCGTATTTACGGGATGCTGCCGGAAGACCAAAAGAAGGAATACAGGGCTTTGTGGGAAGAGTTTGAGGCGATGGAAACACCAGAGGCGAAGTTTGCCAATACACTGGATAAAATTCAGCCCCTGCTTTTAAACCATGCCTCCGGTGGAATATCTTGGAGAGAGCATGGGGTGAAAAAAGAGCAGGTTATGGAAAGAAACGCAAGAACCCATGAAGGCAGTGAAATGTTATGGGAATATGCTAAAAAGCTGATTGAAGAAAATGTCAAAAACGGAAATATTGCGGAGTAGAAAATATGGGATATCAGGAAATTTTTGAAAAGTCAAATGAGGAAGTAAAGGAACGCTATGACTTGATTTGCGAACGGATTGCGTCTGTTTGTACAGAAGAGACGGTTTCGGAGAAATACAGAGATTATTTCAGGAAGACGGCAGAATTTCTCTGCCTTGCTGCAGATGTATTGCGGCAGGAGGAGGCGGGAGAGCTTTCCAATCGGACCATGGCGGAATGCGAGGCGTTAAATGAGAAACTCTATGCAGATATTCTTCCGGAATGCGATAAGTTAAGTGACTGCTTTGCAGAAACATGTCATACCGGAATGTCCGGAGGGTACGAATATAGCTACGCAAATCCCAGACAGGCAGTAACTCTTTTGGGAGAGGAATTTGGAGGGATTCTCTGTTTCTTATATACGGAACTTCGCTCCCTCATCGGTTATGCATTTGAAGGACGTAAGATGCATATGACGATTTTTATGGAATTATTTATAGAGGTTTATAACTGTTTTGAATCGGAAGCAGAGCCTGACAAAAAAGAAATCCAGCAGATGATTTACTGGTTTTTCCATGATTACAGTGAAGTGTTTGCAGAGGACAAAGTGCGGGATATGGTAGATCCGGAATATGATTTTTTTACAAAAATCGTTATGGAATCGGATTTGACCGATCTGCGTTATTTGTACCGTTATGGAGAATACATCAGTGACAGCGAAAGAAAAACCGCAGAATTTTTAAATACGCTAAGCGAGGATGAGATTCATTCCATGGCGGATACGATGACGGAAGGTTTTCGGATTGGCTATCAGGCGTTGGGCAAGGACTTGTCCCAAAAAGAAACGGTTTGTATAGAATATCCCATTGGTTTTGAGCGGATTGCGCGCGCTGCTATTTTAAATTTTGAAAAAATGGGCTTACGGCCTACGATATACAGATGCCCGTCGTCTTCTTTTGGTTCCACCGGCGGCAGAAAACGGGGTTGTTACACAAAGTCCGTGAATAAGCAATATGAATTTGACCACAGGGCAGACAGCGCTTTTTATCTGGATAAGGCATTTGTAGAACGGCGGTTAGAGGCAATGCAGCAGGCTTTTGAAACCTATAAAACTAAGGCGCGGCGCCACGCCGGGCCTGCGGTGACAGAGATTTTCGGGGAAGAGCCCTTTGAACCGGTGATTAAACCGGAGGCGGCGAAGTACACCGACAGACAGAATGAGCTGAAGGTATACCAGATGAGCCGCCTTGGGGAGATGACAAATGCATATATTCCGGGAGACGAGCGGAGTTTTACAATTATTGCTTATCCGATTCCGACTATTGGCGCGCATTTTGAAGAGATTTTCCGGGAAACGGTAAAAGTGAATACACTGGATTATACCCGTTACCGTACGATGCAGCAGAAGATCATTGATGTGCTGGATTTGGCGCAGCAGGTCCATATTACCGGAAAGGGAGATAACCGTACTGATCTTTGGGTGAGCATTCATCCTCTTTTGCATCGGGAAAAAGAGACAGCTTTTGAAAACTGTGTGGCAGATGTGAATATTCCGGTGGGAGAAGTCTTTACCTCTCCGGTGTTAGAAGGGACAAACGGAAAGCTCCATGTGACACAGGTGTATTTAAACGAGCTGAAATACCTGAATTTGGAGCTGGATTTTAAGGACGGGATGATTGACCGTTATACCTGTACAAATTTTGAGACAGAGGAAGAAAATCAGAAATTTTTATATGAAAATCTTCTGCAGCAGCATAAAACCCTTCCCATGGGAGAGTTTGCCATTGGAACAAATACGACGGCATATAAAATGGCACGGGATTATCAGATTGCGGATAAGCTGCCGATTCTGATTGCGGAAAAGACGGGACCGCATTTTGCCGTGGGAGATACCTGCTATTCTCATGCGGAGGATACGAAGGTGTATAATCCTGACGGAAAAGAAATTGTTGCCAGGGATAATGCGATCTCGATTTTAAGAAAAGAAGATATGTCTAAAGCATATTTTAACTGCCATACAGATATTACGATCCCTTATGATGAGCTGGATACGATTACGGCGGTTATGGCAGACGGGAATTGCAGGGATATTATACGAGATGGGAAATTTGTGGTAGAAGGGACGGAGGAATTGAATTTGCCGTTGGAGAGGAAGGAAAAGCATTAACAAAATCGTTAGTGCTTTTTATCTTGTATTTTCCTTTACCAAGGGTTATAATGCCTTGTGTATATAGAATCAAAGATACTATATCAGAAAAGATATGCGAAAGCACACAGAATGGAGGAAATCATGGCAAAAGTAGGAATTGTAATGGGAAGTGATTCAGATATGCCTGTTATGGCAAAGGCTGCAGATATTTTGGAAAAGCTGGGGATTTCGTATGAGATGCGCATTATCTCCGCGCACAGGGAACCGGATGTCTTTTTTGAATATGCCAAAACAGCCGAGGAAAAAGGATTTCAGGTAATCATAGCAGGAGCGGGCATGGCAGCCCATCTTCCGGGTATGTGTGCAGCAATTTTCCCGATGCCGGTGATTGGAATTCCGATGCACACCACATCTTTGGGCGGACGGGATTCCCTGTATTCCATCGTACAGATGCCAAGCGGCATTCCTGTTGCTACCGTTGCCATTAATGGCGGAGCAAACGCAGGACTTCTGGCGGCGAAAATTTTGGCAGTGGGAGATAAAGAGCTGCTGCAGAAATTAAAAAATTATGCGGCAGATTTAAAAGAGCAGGTACAGGCAAAAGATGCAAAACTGCAGGAAACCGGATATAAAAATTATTGATGATTATGGCCGATGGGCCGTTCACAATAGCCTAAAAATTACACAAAAAGGAGAGCAAAATGGACTATAAAAAAGCGGGCGTAGATATTGAAGCCGGTTACAAATCGGTGGAATTGATGAAGGAACACGTACAGAAAACCATGCGGAAGGAAGTTCTCACCGGGCTTGGCGGATTTTCCGGCGCGTTTTCCATGGAAAGTTTTAAAAACATGGAAAAGCCTACACTGGTATCCGGAACAGACGGCGTAGGAACGAAGATAAAACTGGCATTTTTGCTGGACAAGCATGATACGATCGGAATTGACTGTGTGGCAATGTGCGTGAATGACATTGCATGCGCAGGGGGCGAGCCTTTGTTTTTCCTGGATTATATTGCCTGCGGCAAAAATTATCCCGAAAAAATCGCATCGATCGTAAGCGGCGTTGCAGAAGGCTGTAAACAGTCGGGAGCCGCTTTGATCGGCGGAGAAACGGCAGAGCATCCGGGACTGATGCCGGAGGAAGAATACGATCTGGCCGGATTTGCGGTAGGCATCGTAGATGAAAAAGACATCATCACCGGAAAAGAATTAAAAGAAGGGGATGTATTGATCGGCATGGCAAGCTCCGGCGTACATTCCAACGGATTTTCCCTGGTCCGCAAAGTATTTTCCATGGACAAAGAGACTTTAAATACATATCATGAAGAATTGGGCGAAACCTTAGGCGAGGCGCTGCTTAGGCCTACGAGAATCTATGTAAAAGCCTTAAAAGCATTGAAAGAGGCAGGAATCCGGGTAAAGGCATGCAGCCATATCACAGGCGGCGGATTTTATGAGAACGTGCCGAGAATGCTGCCGGAAGGCAAACACGCTGTGATCGAAAAGTCAGGCTATCCCATTCCGCCGATTTTTGCCATGCTGCAAAGAGAGGGCAATATTGAAGAAAAAATGATGTACAATACCTATAATATGGGACTTGGCATGATTGCAGCCGTTTCCAAAGAAGATGCGAATGCGGCCATGAAAGCCATAAAAGAAGCAGGGGAAGTTCCCTATATTGTCGGCACGATCAAAGACGGCGAAAAAGGAGTTACATTATGTTAAAAATTGCAGTCCTGGTGTCCGGCGGCGGAACCAATTTACAGGCAATCATAGACGGAGTGAACAACGGAACCATTACCAATACGAAAATAGAAGTAGTGATCAGCAATAACAAAAATGCCTATGCCTTAGAGCGGGCGCAGAAAAACGGAATTGCCAATCTCTGCATTTCTCCAAAGGATTTTGAAACCAGGGCGGCGTTTAATGAGGAATTTCTACGGAAATTAAATTCCTATCAGGTAGACCTGGTTGTTCTGGCAGGCTTTTTGGTGGTGATTCCCCCGGAAATGATCGCAGAGTACAAAAACCGTATCATAAATATTCATCCTTCTTTGATTCCTTCTTTTTGCGGAACAGGGTTTTATGGGTTAAAAGTGCATGAAGGCGTATTAAACCGGGGCGTCAAGATCACAGGGGCGACCGTGCATTTTGTAGATGAGGGAACCGATACGGGACCGATTCTTTTGCAGAAGGCAGTAGAGGTACAAGAAGGAGACACACCGGAGATTTTGCAGCGGAGGGTAATGGAAGAGGCAGAATGGAAAATTTTGCCAAAAGTGATCGACCTCATTGCAAATGGATTAGTGAAGGTAGAGAACCAGAAAGCGTACATTATAGAAAAGGAGCATACGATGAAAATATTGATTGTTGGCGGCGGCGGAAGAGAACATGCCATTGCGGCAAGCGTGGCAAAAAGTAGCCGTGTGGATAAAATTTATTGTGCGCCGGGCAATGCAGGAATCGGCAAAATTGCAGAGTGCGTGCCGATTGGCGCTATGGAATTTGACAAGCTGGTATCATTTGCAAAAGAAAACGAGATTGATTTTACAATTATCGGCATGGATGATCCTTTGGCAGGCGGCATTGTAGACGAATTTGAAAAAGCGGGATTAAAAGTATTCGGTCCCAGAAAAAATGCAGCCATTCTGGAAGGTTCTAAAGCCTTTTCCAAAGATCTGATGAAAAAATACAACATCCCCACGGCAGCCTATGAGACTTTTGATGATCCAAAGGCAGCCCTTGCATATCTGGAAACAGCCAAAATGCCGATCGTATTAAAAGCGGACGGCCTGGCTCTTGGAAAAGGCGTTTTGATCTGCAAAACCTTAGAAGAAGCCAAAGCCGGCGTAAAAGAAATTATGGAAGATAAAAAATTCGGTTCTGCCGGAAATCATATGGTAGTGGAAGAATTTATGACAGGAAGGGAAGTTTCCGTTCTTACTTTTGTAGACGGAAAGACGATTCAGATCATGTCTTCCGCCCAGGACCACAAACGTGCCAAAGACGGTGACGAGGGCTTAAATACCGGAGGAATGGGAACATTTTCTCCCAGTCCTTTCTATACAAAAGAAGTAGATGCATTCTGCAGGGAACATATTTATCAGAAGACTGTAGATGCAATGGCAGCAGAAGGAAGAGAATATAAAGGCGTTATCTTCTTTGGCCTGATGCTGACCGAAGAGGGACCGAAAGTTTTGGAATATAACGCAAGATTCGGCGATCCGGAAGCACAGGTGGTTCTGCCCCGGATGAAAAATGATATCATAGACGTTATGGAAGCCTGTGTAGACGGTACATTGGACAAGCTGAATCTGGAATTTGAAGACAACGCTGCTGTATGCGTGGTACTGGCTTCTGACGGTTATCCGTTGTCTTATGAAAAGGGCTTTGAAATCGGCGGAGAAGAAAACTTTGAAGGAAAAGACGGATATTACTGCTTCCATGCAGGCACGAAGTTAAATGAAAACGGAAAAGTCATAACAAACGGTGGCCGTGTCTTAGGTATCACAGCAAAGGGAAAGGATCTGAAAGAAGCAAGAGCAAATGCTTATGCTGCTACGGAATGGATTTCTTTTGACAATAAATATATGCGGAATGATATTGGAAAGGCGATTGACGAAGCATAATGAATATTTCAGTACTTTGCATTTTACTGGCAGGAATTTTGTGGGGAACTATGGGGATTTTCGTACGGCATCTTGCGGCCTGTGGATTTAGTTCCCTGCAGATTGCCTGTCTTAGGATTATGGCAGCCGGGATTTTATTTTTCCTGTATCTGCTTGTTTCAGACAGAAGTAAGCTTAAGATACAAAAGAAAGATCTGCCCCTGTTCCTTGGAATGGGCTGGGGCAGTATTTTGTTTTTTACCATTTGTTATTTTACGACGATTCAAACGACTTCTCTTGCGATTGCAGCAATTCTGCTCTATACCTCCCCTATTTTTGTCGTGCTTTTATCTGCTCTCTTTTTAAAAGAAAAAATCACCGGGAAAAAGATTCTGGCTCTTTGCATTGCATTCTTAGGATGTGTGTTTGTAGCAGGAATCGGGGAAGCATCCGATATGACGGGAATTGGATTTTTCATAGGTCTGTGTTCCGGCCTGGGGTATGGGCTTTACAGTATTTTTGGCAGTGTTCTGTTGAAAAAATATCATCCTTATACGGTATCTGCCTACGCATTTATTTTTGCAGGAGTCGGAGCCCTGTTTCTTTGCAATGTAAAAGATGTGGCAGAAAAAACAGTAGGCAGCGAAAGACCGATTTTTGTGCTGGGTTTCATCCTGCTGACGGCAGTTGTTACGGCAGTGGCGCCTTTTTTGTTATATACCGTCGGTTTGTCAAATGTAGAGGCAGGGAAGGCGGCGATTATGGCGATGATTGAACCATTGGTAGCTGCGTTGATTGGTATAGTGGTATTTCATGAGGAATTGACAAGGCAGTCGTTAATTGGGATTGCCTGTATTTTTGGAGCTATTTTGCTTTTGAATATAAATAATGGTCATAATTTAAAAGAGGATATATAGGAAAATTCAGTTGAATACCTTTATGCCAAAAGGCAAAATATAGGATAATATGCGGCAGGAAAAAGGAGACGAAGATGAAAAAAGGAATTATTTTTGATATGGACGGAACTCTGTGGGATTCTTCTGAAAATGTGGCAAAATCCTGGGATGAAGTGGTGCAGAAAGAGAGACCGGGACTGCGGAGGATTACTGCGGAAGATATTCAAAATGTTATGGGACATACGATGACAGAAATTGCAGAAATGATATTTCCCATGTTGGATAAGCAGGAAGCAATCGCACTGACTGACCGCTGCTGCGAAGCTGAAAATGCCTACCTGCGTATGCATGGGGGTGATTTATACCCACATTTGGAAGATACGCTGAAAATGCTTGCAGAGCAATATTCCCTTTATATTGTAAGTAATTGCCAAAAGGGATATATCGAGGCATTTTTGGATTACTACCAGTTTTGGAAGTATGTGGAAGATATTGAGTGTTTTGGAAACAATAATCAGGAAAAAGCATATAACATTGGGCTGATCGTGGAGCGGAACCATCTGGAGAATGCCATTTATGTGGGAGATATCCAGGGGGATTATGATGCAAGTAAAAAAGCCGGTGTGGATTTTATCCATGCGGCGTATGGGTTTGGAAGTGTGAAGGAGAATGTACCGGTGCTAAGGGCATTTGAGGAGCTGCCGGGCGTGCTGGCCAAGCTGGATTAATGAAAAATGCCGGTAGGAATTTACCTGCCGGCATTTTTTGAACAAAGATAGAATTGTAATCCGTTATTGGGGATTTGCAGCATTTTCTGCAAATTCCGTATTTACCAGATTTTCATATGGCGGACGGTCGGTAAGCTGTGCCGCTTCATCTAAGATATCAAGGAGCAATGTATAAGCATCTTCTGTGAAAATGACATCTTCCTTCCAGGTGTCCTGTTTTTGGTAACGTTCCACAATCGTGGTGATGGTAGATTCGTCCGTATCAGGAAACTGTGGGGCAATGGCTTTTGCAATTTCTTCGCTGGTATGTTCATTGACATACTGCATTCCTTTTTGCAGGGCATTTGTGAAAGACTGGATAATCTGGGGATTGTCTTTGATATAGCTTTCTTTTGCAGAAAAAGCGGTGTAAGGCACGTAACCGGAGTCGATTCCCAAAGATGCGACAACATAGCCGGCCTGTTCTGTTTCCAGGGCAGTGGCGGAAGGTTCAAACTCCACGGAATTTGATTGATTATTACACCCTTAAACCAAAAATTCAAAACTGCTTATTTTATGGGTGTCGGGATCAATATGTATTTCTTTGATGAAATTTTTCCAGAATGCGCGCTTATGCTCGGCATCCAGCTTTTTGTATAGATTCAGCCAGTCACTGGAAAAGTGTTCCCGGATGTTTGGAGAAGTTTCCGATGAAAGGATGTTTCGCCGTTCCGGTTCTTCTTTTAGTTGATAATCCAGCAGATTATACTGTTCTTCATAATAATTTTCTGAGATTCTTCCTTTTTGAAACAAAATATTCAGTCTGGACAATTCGGCTTTTATTTTTTCTGTGTTGTCTTTTGGCATAGCCGATTCTCTGCTTTTTATTTGATATATTTTGTGATCCAGGGATTGTGTGACATGATGCATCATATAATCTTCAATCACAGATTCCGATATGCATGCGCTGTTGTGGCGGTTTTGGAATTTTTTATAGCATCGGTAACGTTTGTAAAAGCTGACGCCTCCGTCTTTCCGTTTTTGTTTTTTGACAAATCCGGTCATTGCCGTGTTGCATACCGGACAGCGTATAAGCTGGCTGAATAAGTATGCGCCGTTTGTATGGCGGTATGTTTTGCTGTCAGAGACAGACTGTATTTTTTGGTATTGTTCCAAAGTCAGATAGGGTTCGCAGTAGCCCTGTATCCCGTACATTTCTCCTGTGTATGTTTTGCAATTTCCGAGAATACGGTTTATCTTATATTCACTGGGAGCATCTTTTCCGTATTTTCCCTGAATGTAGAATACTGTATTTCGTTTGGAATAGCAGGAAAAATAATGACGAATCGTATCTTCTATGATATGACGGGTATTTGGATCTTTTTGGAGTTTTTTGTCAACAGTGATATACCCATATGCCGGAGTGCCGGAGAGCAGTTCCCGGTTTTTCTTTTTGTAGGCAAAAACGGATTTGATACGCTCAGAGTCCCGATCGCATTCATTTTCATTGACCGATAACATGATATTTATGGCAAATCTTCCGTTTGAAGTAGATGTGTCGTAATCTTCAAAAATGGTTTTCCAGTTGCAGTTATGGGCTTCTAAGATAGACTGCGTGTTGTGATAGTCTTTGATGTTTCGAAACCAGCGGTCTAGCTTTGTTACAAGGATTAAATCTATCTTATCACGCTTTACATCATCTAACAGGCGCAGCAGCTCCTTACGGTTTTGCATTTTCTTTCTGGCTGTGATGCCTTCGTCGGAATAATAGCCGACGATCTCATAACCGTGATTTAAGGCATATTCGGTCAGCGCATCTTTTTGGGTATCCAGTGAAATGCCATGTTCCACCTGGTTTTCCGTGGAAACTCTGTCGTATAGCGCGCAGCGGATTTTTTTGGACATATTGTGTCACCCCCTCTATTTTCATTATATTGAAAAATGGGGATGAAAATATCTTTTTATTCAATTTCCTCTTGATACCCTGAAATTATAATTCCGGAAGGAAGGGCCACAATTGCAATTCCCAAAAAAGAGGATACCATGCTAATCGTTCTTCCGATATCAGAAGTGGGATATATGTCGCCATATCCCACGGTAGTTAATGAAACAGTAGCCCAATAAACCGCTTTAAAAAAGCTGCCGAATGTATCAGGCTCAACTTGAAAAACAATGAGGGCGGTTACAAAAATATACGACAAAGCCAACATGCCGACAGTAAGCAAAGCGTCTTTCTTTTTTAATATTACATTGCGTATGATCATTATATTTTTTGAATACCTGAAAAATTTAAAGATACGAAATGTTTTAAATAATCGAAATACTCGAAAAACCCGAAAAGCATTATTCAAATTAGTTACCGACGGCAATATAGACAGTAAATCTATAATTGCCATAGGTCGAAAAGGATATGTTAAAAAAGAAACAAGCCCCGGTTTTTTCGCTAAATAGTCAGCAGTAATTAGCCGAAGAATGTAATCTGCGATAAATATCACAACTGTTACTTTATCTATTACAATGAAAATGGGATATTGTTTTATAAAGCATAGGGGGATAATACTTGCTATGATAACAAACATCATGAAAATATCATATATTTTACTTGCTTTGTCATTGACTTCTGCTTTTTCAATTACTTCGTATATTCGTTTTCTCATTTGCTTCACCCTAAATCAGTTACTATGAATGATATTGCCGCTCTAATTTGTCAAGGAAATTCAACTTTCGAGCCCTTTTCGACGGTTACATAGTAGAGTAAATGTATTCCTATGTCAAGTAAAAAAATACGTCGGAAAGCTGTACAAGCAGTCGTGCATAAAATCCATAGGGAGGTGGATTTATGGGTTGCTTATCACCGGAAGAACAATTAAGGCAGGCAGGGAAAACAAAATCCCAGTTTACAAATGAAGTCATGGACTACACGATGATGCTGTATAGTGATCAAATGAAAAGAGAATATGAATATCAGGAAATTCCACCGGGAGATGAAACCGCTTAAGCGGCAGCGGTGGACAAGCTAAAATCAAATAGAATGATTAATCCTCTTGCTTCTTTTGGGATATTGGGTATCCATTCCCTTGGATATCAGTGGTGATGCTGTTGAGATGCTGTTTTTTGGAAGGTTTCTTTCGTTCATTGATGACGCCGCCTTCCCAGGCTCCTTTTGGTGTTGTATGAATGGTTTTGTCTTTATCAGTTGCTTTCATAGTGACCTCCTGAATTTTTAGTAGTAGTATAACCGGTAAGAGGGATTATTATGAGTAATATAAAAACTTTTGATGGTCAGAGAGCTTAAAGGTGCTTTATGTGGTGTAATAATATTTAGGATTCCACCGTAAAGTCTCCCTGCCCGCCGGAAAATGCCGCTGCAGTAGAACCGAAGTCAATGCTTTGGTCAATGATCAGATCTGCCATAGGATCTATGTTATTTTTCTTCAAAACGAATTCAAATACCATTTCAGGCATGCCGCCTGTCAGCCATATCTCTATGTAAATTGTGGGTATACCCGGCAGGTATAAAAAGCGTCTATGATTTCTTGTATCTCTGTTTTGGTTTTTATAATTGTATAAGGTTTTAACGAGTTTTTGGTAGGTTGTAAGATATTCATATCAATCATAAGCATGATATAGGGTAATACGCTTTTTTTTGACTTTGGATAACCAATTTCTGTAAGTGCCCTGGATAAATGTTTTGCAGAGGTATAATCACGGTCCTCTTCTTGAATCAGTTTCAAGATGTGATAGATGATCTCATTTTCATAGCAGTTTAGTTCCTGTGGAGGATCAGGGCTGATTAATTTTGAACAACCATATTTTAAGTAAATTTCCGGAAAGCCGTTTTCATCTACTTCAATGCGCTCAATCAGAATTTCGATGTCTTTACGGTCAAGAACGCCTTTCTCTATCATACAGTCTATAACATCAAGAGCATTTTTTGATTCTTCTTTTCCGGCTTTCGCCTTCTGATTAGCAGTATTTAGTTTTTCCAGCTGTATTTCCAATTCATCAATTTGTGAAAAAATTTTTTCCTGTAATGTATCATAGCTTTCGTTGATAATATCTTCATTTCCGTTGGTATTCGATAAATCGCGTATCTTTTGATGAAAAAGAATATTTAATTGTTTTTTGTATTCGAGAATGTGCTGTTGAATTTCAAAAGATTTTTCTTCTACAGTTTGCTTTTGGAAATCAGAATTTTCTAAATCATAGGCGGCAATAGTTTCACACAGAGAATTTCGACAGAGTTTGATATATGTTATGATATCTTCCCTCAAATCATTTTCCTCGATAAGATGTGCCTTGGAGCAATAGTGTTTGCCTTTTGTATTGTAAGTAGAGCAGATATAATATTTGCGGTATCCGTTTGCGGTATTTCGTCTGATAGGAGTCAAGCGTTTTTTACAATCTTTACAAAATAAACAACTTCCAAATGGATTTGGCATTTCAGAGCCGGTCCATTGTCCTTTGCTGCCACGATAGTTATTTTTGATACGCTTTATTTTCATATTTTGAACCAGATCAAAGGAAGCTTTATCTATAATTGAGGGATGATTGTTTTCAAAGACATATTGTTCCGCCTTTGGAATACGCTTGTCTTTTCCGTGGATCGTAGACCTTGCACGTTTTCGCAGACGCAGTGTACCGATGTAAAAATCATTTTCGAGAATTTCTTTCACTATAGAAACAGACCATTCTGCAGCTATCTGCCGCCTGGTGAATTTTCCTTCTTCCAGTTCATGTTCATGGCGGACCATGGAAGGAGTAGGAATGGATTGTTCCGTCAGATAGTTGGCAATCCTGCGATATCCCAAACCTTTCAGATACAGGTCATAGATTGTTTTTACATAGTCAGCCTCTTTTGGCACGATTTCTATTTTGTATTTGTCTTTTTTATTTCGTTGGTATCCAAATGGTGGTTGTGTTATCAAAGTGCCTTCTTTTTGACGTGCCCCGATAGCTCGTTTGATTTTCCTGCTGGTGTCTTTTACATATCTCTCGTTGTACCATGTGGTAATGCCAATTGTATCATCATCCGGATTCATAGAATCGTAATGGTCGTCGATAACGATTAGATGTTTACCGTGTTCCTGAAAATTATCAAGAAGAAGCAGGATTTTAGCATTATGTCTGCCCAGGCGGGAGAAGTCTTTGACAAATACGGTCTCTATATCCTTCTCTAAGTCCTTCATGAGCTGATTAAATCCGGGGCGGTCAAATATGTAACCGGATACTCCGTCATCTTCATACCAGCGGTCGATGACCATATCCTGTTCAGCTGCAAACTGGGTAATAATTAGCTTTTGATTTTTGATAGAAACATAATTCCGTTTGTCATCATCTCGTGACAGACGTACATATCCGACGTTCATAAATTTACTCCTTATATGTGAATGAATCATAATGGTTTTTAATAATGTTCTTTAGTCCATTGTGAATATTTTTATCCGTTGGTCCATCAATATATGCAACAACTCGAAACCCCAGTTT
Source organism: uncultured Eubacterium sp. (assembly GCA_964419645.1). Classification (GTDB taxonomy): domain Bacteria; phylum Bacillota; class Clostridia; order Lachnospirales; family Lachnospiraceae; genus Roseburia_B. Next base: position 5,167 of record CAYQRG010000006.1, on the reverse strand, counting down.
TCTATATTTTTCCTTTGCTGCTTGAAATTCTTCCTGCGATGTAAAATTGTTTTTCCAAAGATAATAGGTCGGTTTGCTCAAACTTTATTGTATCCTGTTTTGTCTTGTTGTTATTATATGAAAATTTTTATGTGTTGTTGCAAGTCCAAGTTGAACTTGCAATTTTATAATTGAAATAGGAAGGTAAATAGGATATGATGTAAAAGAAAAAATTACTATTAGGATATTCCATGGAAATGGAGGAAAACACAATATGAAAAAGTCCATTATTATAATTGTTTTAGCTATTTGTATATTGATAAATTTTATTCCGCTGCAGGTTTTGGCAACCGACAAATTAGAAGATGAATCTATAAAAAAAGAAAATTATATTGATATTGGAGCATATACGATTGGTAATAATATTACAGTCGATCGTTTGTTAGAACAATCTAAATTTACGGCAAGACAAGGTCATGGATTTGCGGCTGAACTTGGGAATAACTTTATTGATCAACTTAAAGGCATCGATGCAAAAATTGTTGGAAATGATAATGTAAAAAATGGTGCAGATCGCTTGATTACGGGAAAAAATGGAACAAGAATCTGGATTCAGGATAAATATTACAAAACCGCAAAGGAAAGTATTGATGCATGTTTTGAGGATAAAGCTTTTAGGTATTTGGATGGAGCGGGAAATGCAATGCAAATTGAAGTTCCGAGTGACCAATACGATGCAGCTGTAGAAGTGATGAGAAAAAAGATTGAAAATGGACAGCTCAAAAATGCTGGTATTACAGATCCAGATGATGCAGAAAATATTGTGAGGAAAGGAAGTCTTACATACAAACAAGCAGTAAATCTTGCAAAAGCGGGTACAGTTGAGTCATTAAAATTTGATGCAGAGAGGGGAATTGTTTCAGCTGGTTGTGCATTTGGTATTAGCACATTGATTGTATATTCTGTATCACGTTTAAATGGGGAATCATTGGAAGATTCAATGAAAATTGCTCTTGCCGAGGGATTGAAAACTGGAGAAATTGTTTTTGGGGCATATGTAATATCCAGCCAACTTTCAAGAATAGCTGTTGTGAAAAGAATTATTCCAAGTACAGGCGTATTGACGGCAGGGGTAACTATTATTTTGCTGACAGTAAATGATATAGTAGAAATTATTAGAGGAAGAATTTCTGTCGAGCAGCTTTTGAAAAATCTTGCTGTAACGACAGCTGGGTTTGCAGGTGGATATGCAGGAGGCGTTATTGGTGGAGCAGTGGGTACTGCAGTTGTACCAGGAGCAGGAACAACGGTTGGCACAATTGCAGGAACTGCTGTTGGTGGTGCAGCTGCTGCATATGGAACAGAAAAAGTTTTAGGAATTTTCGTTAGGGATGATGCAGAAAAAATGATGGAAATTATCGAAAATAATTTTTTACAACTTGCACAGGAATATATTCTTCGTGAGGACGAAGCAAATCGTGTTTCAGACGCTTTACAGGAACAATTGGAGGGTGAAAACTTAAAGAATATGTTTGCAAGTGAAGACCAAAATGAATATGCAAAAGAAATCATTGAACCTTTGATTGTTAAAGAAGTTGCCAGCAGAGAAAAAATCAAAATTCCAACCGAAACTGAGATGAGAGCGGAGTTAAAATCCTCATTAAAGGGTGTTGTACTTGTGCATTAGAACAGGAGGGAGGGTGCAATGGATGTTTTTTTTGAATTAAAGAAAAGGATGTGTAGTTATTCCAAAATCAAAGATGAGAAAGTGATTACAGATCATATTTTAGCAAAGGGCATGAATCAAATTCAATTACGAGATTATCTTATGGAAATCAGTACAATTCTTGAAGCGGACGAGAAGGAGGAAATATATATTACAGTAATTAATGCTGGATTTGGCAATAAAAATCCGGCAATTGTAGGATTGATGTTAAAGGATAATATACTTTATATTGCAGCATATGCTAAAGAAGGGCTAATTAATCAGAGAACCGCTGAAAAGGTTGTGAAAAAAATTTCGGCATTGGTAAATTAATTCATAAGGAGAAAAATAATGGGGGAGCAAAAGAAGAAAGCATTAGTAGTTGGGGTATTGATTGTTGTGATTAGTTTAGGTGTTGGTGTTGTTTGTGTTAATATCCGAGATTCCTTTTCTGCATATAAGAAAAAAATATTGGAATATAATGAAGCAGTAGAAAATTATAATGCTGTTGCTGAAGAATATGAGAAAATCAAATTGATTACTTATCTTGAAAGTATAGAAGGATTGCCTGAAATAGTTGAAGATAAAATGTGTCTGGAGGAAGATATAAGTCTTCTTAATTTTATTACAAGTAATAATTTGCAAAATACTATTGTCCAAGATACAGAAATTGTCGTAGAAGAAATGAATGAAGTGTTATATGCGATTGTTCTTGCACAACAGATTACAAATCCTGATGAAAAATGGGTAATAGAGAGATTGCAATTCATAGATGATATTACAGAGATGAAGGCAGTTACAGAAAGACAAGATCCAAATCAGCTTCTTGGCATTGAAGGTGGATATACATCTTGTATCTATTTTTCGGTAAATCAAATAGATCAGAGCTTAGTTAATGGTGCTGATATTGTAGAAAAAGGAACTGATGCAGGTGGGGCTATTGAAGTTTATGCAACGATTGCTGATGCCAGGAACAGATGTGAGTATCTTGGACAGTTTGATGATACACTATTATATTCTGGATCTTATGCTATTTTGGGAACTATTGTTATTCGCACATCTTATCTTTTAACAAATGAACAGCAAACTGAACTTACGAATAAAATAACGTCAGAGTTTACTGCTTTGAAATAATAAATATGATCAAATATAAAACATAGAAAGAATACATATACTTTTATCACATATAATTAATAATGAAACACTGTAAAAAAAACGGATTGACTTTTGTCAAATAATCCAGTATATTATTTACAGTGGTTGTGCTGCGGAAACTTGAGATGCCCGTGGCCATAGGGGCTCATGCGTGAGCCTCTTTTTTCTACATGATAAAGAGAGGAGACCGGTACATGGCAAAACCATTTTTGCCATATGAAGATCAGATTGCCAAATTACAGAACGAGAAACAATTACTCATTTCTGATTTCACATATGCCAAAAAAGTATTACAGGAACTTAGTTATTACTCTTTGATCGACGGTTATAAAGATTTGTTCAAGAATCCGGCTTCCGGTAAATATACTTACGGAGTAACGTTTGAAGAAATCGTTGCTTTCTATTATTTTGATGAAGAGCTGCGCTCCCTTTTTCTGAAATATATTCTCCATGTGGAACGCCATATGAAATCCATGCTTTCTTATTATTTTTCAGAAAAATATGGAGAAGATCAGAACGCATATCTGAATGAACATAATTATAATCTAAACCGGAAAAATCATCATGAAATACAACGCTTAGTTAATTCACTTCAAAAGTCTGTATCATTACCCACACATTATACATATATCGCTCATTATATAAAAACCTATCAAAATGTTCCCCTTTGGGTAGCAATGAATGCTTTGACCTTTGGACAGGTTTCCAAGATGTATCAGTATGTAACATCTGACGTAAGAACAAAAATAAGTAAAAATTTTGATACTCTTACTGAAAAGCAGCTTCATCAGTTTGTTACAGTTGTTGCCCGTTGTCGAAATGTGTGTGCTCATGGAGAGCGGCTTTATTCTTTTCGCATAAAAGAATCCATTCCGAATATGCCATTGCATGATAAAATGAACATTTCCCATAAACATGGGCAATATTGTAATGGCAAAAATGATTTATTTGCTGTTGTAGTCGCACTAAGATATTTGCTTGAAGATGAAGAATTTAAGGCTTTTAAAAAGAATCTGTTAAGAATGTTAAATGGAATTTTAAAAGAATGTCCTCATATTTCCAAAGAAAATCTTTTCAGCAAAATGGGTTTTCCGGGCAATTGGGATAAGATTATGCGGTATAAAAAGAATTAACAAATGAAACGAATTAATTGAAATAGATCCGGAATTTACATTGTGTAAAAGCAGCCGCCTGCCCTGCCTCCCAGCACATTTTTACCCTTCAGATCACTCCATTTAAAATCTTCCACAGGCTCCCTCGCCACCAGAAAGTTACCGGCGCGCTGGGTGAGCTGGGCAAAGTTTAATACCACATCAGACGCGCCTTCATTATAAGTATACACAGTGGTTTCCGGTCCCATAAAACCGATATCTGCTTCTCCTGAAAGTACAGCGGTCATCGTTTTGTCGGCTCCAAAGCCGGTAACAAGCTCGATATCAATCCCTTCTTTGGCAAAATACCCTTCTTCTATAGCGACGTACATGGGAGCATAAAAAATAGAGTGGGCAACCTCGTTTAAAACGACTTTTTTCCCGGTTTCATTGCTTACTTCCTTCTTAGCGCCGCATCCGGGCAGCGCCATTATGAATAGGAACAAAATGCAAAGCAGTGCCAGGAAACTTTTTTTGAAATGAAATCGAAATGACAATAGAAAGTCCTCCGTGAAATAATAAAATTATACTATAGAGTATGATTAAAAAAGAAAAATGTGATAACCGGTTTACGTTCACGCTTTAATATGCTAAACTTATGATGCTGGAAAAATGCGCAATAATAAGGAAACGCCCTTCGGGCATCCCTCTATGCGCTGGAAAAATGCGCAATAATAGGTAAGGAGATATGCATATGGTTAAGAAGTTACGAACAGAATCGGTAGATCATTTGTTTGACGCGATATTAAATTTGCAAAATAGAGAAGAGTGCTATACGTTTTTTGAAGATATCTGTACCGTGAATGAATTATTTTCCCTGTCACAGCGGTTTGAAGTGGCCTATATGCTGCGGGAGGAAAAGACATATCTGGACATAGCGGAAAAGACAGGCGCATCCACGGCCACCATCAGCAGGGTAAACCGTTCTTTGAATTATGGAAACGACGGATATGATATGGTTTTTGAGCGTATGAAACAAAAAGAAAAAGAATAGATTTTCATCTATTCCTTTTTTTTGCCCTTTGCTTTCCCCTTGGGAGAAGGAAGTTGGTCAATCGTCTGTTCAATAATCAGTTTTTTCATATAAACATCGAAGCTTAACATACAGATAAATGCAAATTTATGTAGCAGCTCGGCATCTTCCTCCGGTGCATTTTCAAAAGTTTTTAAACTGGTT